>NZ_JAVCVL010000088.1:0-10030 GCF_032917815.1 Clavibacter sp. MX14-G9D
CACGGAGGCCGCGGGCAGCGGCCGCACGAAGCGCCCGCACGACGACGGGCGCCCCTCCCTGAGGAGGAGCGCCCGTCGTGGCGTGCGGTGATGCGGCGGCGGATCAGCCGGCGGCCGGGGCCGCCCCGAGGCCGAGCGGCGCGAGGATGTCCGACATGATCGGCGCCAGGTCCTGCGACTGGCGGGCCGTCAGGTGCGACGTGTCGCCACGCACGGGGATCCCGTTGACGAACGCCGGGCACGTGCCCTGGCTGCAGAACCAGCCCTGCGTGTTGATGAACTGGACCGGCGCACCGACCTCCTCCGCCGCGGCCTGCATGGTGCGGGCGTGGCTGATGAAGGACGGCGAGACCGTCGACTGGCAGTCGTTGGGCGAGCTCGTCGGCGTCTTGCACTCCACGAGGGCCGTGGCTGCCGGCGGACGGGACAGGACGATCACGTTGGAGGAGGCCGTCTTCAGGGCCCCCATCGTGGTGAGCGCGCCGGCCTGCCACTCGCGGTCGGCGGCGCCACCCGTGGCGTCGCTCGACAGGTACGAGTTGTCGACGGCCTCGCTCATGAGGATGAGCGCGGGCTTGGTCTCCTGCATCTGGCCGATGGCCCAGTTCCGGAAGTCCGTGCACTCCGTGTACTCGGAGCCGTCGGTGTCCGTGCTCGTGACGGTCGACGCGGGGCAGCGGGCCATGGTGAGCACCCGCACCTTCCAGTCGTCGCCGAGGCTCGAGCGGAGCATGGGCGCGTAGCTGATCGCGAGGGAGTCGCCGAAGATGACCGCGGTCTTCTCGGGGCCCGCCTCGGCGTTGCCGTAGACGCAGTGGTCGGCGTTCGCGATCGCGTCCTTCTCCTTGGCGAGGTCGGCGCCGAGGCAGCCGTCCTTCGCCCACTCGGGCGCGATGACGTCGCGGCCGAAGTCGCCGAACGACTCCACGGCGGGGTCCAGCGCCGGCCACTCGTCCGCCCCGAGGGCGGCCGTGATCTGCTCGGCGCGGGTCGCGAGGGCGGTGCCGGTGGCCTCGACGGGCGCGGCCGTGCCGCCCGTGCTGGGCGTGCCGCCGCCGATGACGCTGCCGCCGCTCGGCTCCTCGCGCACGACGGCCACGGCGACGACGCCGACGACCGCGACCGCGACCACGGACAGCGCCGCGACGGTCAGCTTCAGCTGCGCGGCCGAGGACCGGCGTCCGGCCTTCTTGGGGTCGAGCCAGCTGGAGCGGCGAATGGGGTCCTCGACCAGGTGGAAGGACGCGATGGCGAGCACGAGCGTCGCGCCGATGGCGGCGCCGTAGAACTCGAGCGTGCCGGCGCCGAGAAGCGACGCCAGCAGGATGATCGCCGGGAAGTGCCAGAGATAGAGGGAGAACGACAGGCGCCCGATGTAGGTGGTGACCGGGTTCGTGATGGGCACCATGGCCTTGGACACGCCGCCGATGCCGGAGGCGATGACGAGCGCGGTCGCGACGACCGGGAGCAGGCCGGAGGGGACCGGGAAGGCGGTGTCGCCGGCGATGAGGAAGAACGACGCGACGATGCCCGCGAGGCCCACGTAGCCGAGGACCGGGCGGAGGGCGGCCGGCAGCGTGGAGATCCGCGCGGCGAAGATCGCGAGGAGCGCGCCGATGCCGAGCTCCCACGCGCGGGAGAAGGTGGAGAAGTACGCGACGGTCGGGCGGGCCGAGGTCTCGTAGAAGCCCCAGGCGAGCGACGCGACGATCAGGACGCCGACCGTGATGCCGATCGTCTGGGTGAAGACGCGGGCGCGCTTGACGCGGTTCTTGGGCGTGCGGCGGCGGGCGAACGCGATGACCAGGAAGATCAGCACGGGCCAGACGACGTAGAACTGCTCCTCGACCGACAGCGACCAGTAGTGGCGGAAGGGCGAGATGGGCCCGTCGGCCGCGAAGTAGTCGGTGCCGGCGCTGGCGAAGTGCCAGTTGGCGACGAACAGGGCCGACCAGATCGCGTCCCAGAGGCTGGCCTGCGCGCGCACCACGTTGAAGACGAGGAACGAGACGGCCGTCGTCACCACGAGCACGAGCAGCGCGGCCGGCATGATGCGGCGGACGCGGCGCTTGTAGAAGTCGACGAACGAGATCGTCTTGGTGCGCTCGTACTCCTTCAGCAGCAGGCCCGTGATGAGGAACCCGCTGATGACGAAGAAGACGTCGACGCCGACGAAGCCCCCGGAGGGCCAGTCGAAGAGGTGGTCGACGATGACCGCGATCACCGCGAGGGCGCGGAGGCCCTCGACGTCCGGGCGGAACCCGCGGTTCACCGTGACGGTCGAATCCCCCGCGGGCGGGGGGTTCTTGTCGTCCGGCGCGGAGCGGAGCTCCGACGGGTCGGGAAGCACGGGAGTACCCCGGCGAAATGTCTGCGAGCTCATGGCTCTCGTCCCTACTCACTCGTGTACCGCCGTGCAGCACTGCTGTAGGAGCGACCCTAACAGGGCGCCAGAGGGCCTACCATGCCCCGGACGGGGGCGTCCCGGGCTGCCGTGGGCACCCGTGGGCTGTGTGATGATAGACAGCCGAGGCTGTGGATATCCCACGTATGCGGACACTCCGCGCCTGTGTGCTTTTGGGGAAGGGTTCTTAGTTATGGCGCTCCGTGACTTCATTCGGATGCTGCGTAGGGGCGCGGTGCTCATCATCCTGACGCTCCTGGTCGGGGTCGGCGCCGCGGCGGCCTTCTCCCTCATCCAGACCCCTGAGTACGAGGCGTCCACCAAGATGTACGTCGCCCAGAGCAGCTCGGGCAGCGTGCAGGACCTCCAGCAGGGCAACAACTTCATCACCCAGGCGGTGAAGAGCTACGCGGACGTCGTCACGACCCGCGCCGTGCTCCAGCCCGTCATCGACGAGTTCGGGCTCGACGTCACGTCGCGCGAGCTGGCCGAGTCGGTCCGCGCCTCCGCGCCGCTCGACACCACGATCATCGACATCACCGTCAAGGACCAGAACCGCCAGGACGCGGCCACGCTCGCCGACGCGATCGGCGCGAGCCTCACCACCGTCGTCGGCAACCTCGTCCCCGAGACCATCGAGGGCACGCCGCAGGTGCAGATCACGCAGCTCGAGCAGGCGGAGATCCCCGAGTCGCCGTCGTCGCCGAACCTGCCCGTCAACATCATCGTCGGCGCCATCATCGGCCTCCTCGTCGGCATGGGCGTGAGCCTGCTCCGCGAGACGCTCGACAATCGCATCCGCGGAGAGCGCGACGTCGAGCTCGTCACCACGAAGCCCATCCTCGGCGGCATCGCGTACGACCCGAAGGCGACCGAGCGCCCGCTCATCGTCCAGGACGACCCGCGCAGCCCCCGTGCGGAGTCCTTCCGCAGCCTCCGCACGAACCTCCAGTTCCTGGAGTTCGGCGGCCGCTCGCGCAGCTTCGTCATCACCTCCTCCATCCAGGGCGAGGGCAAGTCGACCACCAGCTCGAACCTCGCGCTGGCCCTGGCCGACTCCGGCATCAAGGTCGTCCTCATCGACGCCGACCTCCGCCGTCCGCGCCTCGCGTCCTACATGGGCCTCGAGGGCGCCGTGGGCCTCACCGACATCCTCATCGGCCGCGCCGAGATCGAGGACGTCATCCAGCCCTGGGGCTCGGGCATGCTCTCGATCCTCCCCGCCGGCCAGATCCCCCCGAACCCGTCCGAGCTGCTCGGCTCGCAGGGCATGGCCCGCCTGCTGCAGGACCTCGAGGCGCGCTACGACGTGGTGCTCATCGACGCCCCGCCGCTGCTCCCCGTCACCGACGCGGCGATCCTGTCCAAGAACGCCGGCGGCGCGATCATCGTCGTCGCCGCGGGCCGCACGCACCGCACCCAGCTGAAGAGCGCCATCGCCAACCTCACCAACGTGGGCGCGGACGTGCTCGGCCTCGTCATCACCATGCTCCCCACCAAGGGCCCGGACGCGTACGGCTACGGCCACTACGGCTACGGGTACGGGTACACGGAGGACGAGGACGGCCAGAAGACCAAGGCGCCCATCGAGAAGATCAAGGCGTAGCTCCCCTCCATGTCGGAACTCCCCCCCACGAGCCGCAGGGCCGCACGCGCGGCCCTCGGCGACGCATCCTCCGAGAGCGTCGACGACGGCTCGTTCCGCGTCCTGTTCGTCTGCTCGGGCAACATCTGCCGATCCGCGCTCGCCGAGCAGGTGCTGCGGGCGCGCGTCCGGGCCATCTTCGGCGGCGACGCCGGCGAGGCCGACTCGGTCGTGCGCTTCACCAGCGCCGGCACGATCGCGGCCGAGGGCCAGCGCATGCCCGAGCAGGCCGCGGAGCTCTCCGTCCGCTACGGCGGGGACCCGAGCGAGCACCAGGCGCGCTTCCTGACGCCCGGCATCATCCAGGGCGTCGACCTGGTGCTCACCATGGCCCGCGAGCACCGCAGCGCCGTCGTGCGCGCGGTGCCCCGCGCCAACCGCTTCACCTTCACCATCCGCGAGTTCGCCGCGCTCTTCGAGCACCTCGTCGAGGTGACCGGGGACGAGAAGCACATCGCCTGCGACGGCGACGTGCCGGCGCAGCTCCGGGCGCTCATCCCGCTCGTCGCGGCGCAGCGGGGCGTGACCCTGCCGCCCGCGCACGAGGACGACTACGACGTGGTCGACCCGTACCGCCGCTCCCAGGCCACCTACGACGCCTCCGGCGAGCAGGCCGGCGGCGCCATCGAGTCGATCCTCGAGTCGGTGCGGGCCGTGACCCGCACGGACGCGCCCCGCCTACGGGGCTGACCGCCCGCCCGCCACCGCACACGCGAGCGCACGACGCTCCATCAGACACCACCGGCTCCCGATCGGAGCCGCCTGCCCCGGGGGACCAGTGGACACGCAACAGACACGACGCACGGACGAGGCCCAGGAGGGGTCGCGCTGGCGGGTCGTCTACGCCCGGCGCCTGGCGCTGAGCGACGCGATCGTCATCATCCTCACGACCTTCGGCGTGCAGTTCCTGTGGTTCGGCACCACCGCCGGCACCGTCGACCTCGGCGGCAACGCGCCCGACGTCGCGGTCACCTACACGATGGTGTCGGTCGTGCTGGTCCTGGCCTGGCTCTTCGTCCTCAGCGTCTACAGCACCCGCGACTACCGGATCGTCGGCACGGGCACGCAGGAGTACAAGCAGGTGGCCGACGCCACGCTGCGGCTGTTCGGCATCATCGCCATCGTCGCGTTCCTCGTGAAGATCGACCTGGCCCGCGGCTACATCGTCACCGGCCTCCCGCTGGGCCTCGTGCTGCTGCTGCTGTCCCGCGCGCTCTGGCGCGTGTGGCTGTCGGCGCAGCGCCGCCGCGGCGAGTTCTCCTCGCTGATCCTGCTGGTCGGCTCCCTCGAGAGCACCACCCACACGGCCACCACCCTCGCCCGCGCGCCCAAGGCGGGCTACCGCGTGGTCGGCGCGTGCCTCACGGGCGACGCCCGTCCGTCGCGCCTCCCTGGGCTCGACGTGCCCGTGGTCGGCGACGCCGACGACGCGCTCCTGGAGCTCGAGCGCCTCGGCGCCGACACCCTCGTGATCACCTCCAGCGACGAGCTGCCCCCCGAGCGGATCCGCGAGCTCAGCTGGTCGCTCGAGCCCGGCCGCCACCATCTCGTCATGGCGCCCGGCCTCACCGACATCGGCGGCCCCCGCATCCACACGCGCCCCGTCGCCGGCCTCCCCCTCATCCACGTCGAGACGCCGCGCTTCGAGGGCCGGAAGCTGCTCTCCAAGCGCCTGTTCGACATCGTCGTGTCGGGCATCACGCTCGTCGTGCTGAGCCCCGTCTTCCTGATCCTCGCGATCCTCATCAAGGCCACCAGCAAGGGCGACGTCTTCTACAAGCAGGAGCGCATCGGCCTGAACGGCGAGCCGTTCCACATGCTCAAGTTCCGCTCGATGCGCATGAACGCCGACGCGGAGCTGTTCGCGCTGCTGGAGCAGCAGGGCACGGCCGACACCCCCCTGTTCAAGGTCACCGACGACCCGCGCATCACGAAGGTCGGCGGCGTCCTCCGCCGCTACTCGCTCGACGAGCTGCCCCAGTTCCTCAACGTGCTCCTCGGCTCCATGAGCCTGATCGGCCCGCGCCCGCAGCGCGAGGGCGAGGTCGCGCTCTACGACAGCGCGGCGCGTCGACGCCTCCTCATCAAGCCCGGCATGTCCGGCCTCTGGCAGGTCTCCGGCCGGTCGTCGCTGTCGTGGGAGGACGCCATCCGCCTCGACCTGTACTACGTCGAGAACTGGTCGCTCACGGGCGACATCATCATCCTGGCCCGCACGTTCAAGGCGGTCTTCGGCGCGGACGGGGCCGTCTGATGGCGGGGCTGCTGGTCCAGGAGTGGATCGAGAGGTCCGGCGGATCCGAGAAGGTGTTCGACGCCTTCGCGCACGCCTTCCCCGACGCCGACCTCTTCACCCTCTGGAACGACGACCCGGGCCGCTACGGCGACCGGCCCGTTCGGGAGAGCTGGATCGCGCGCACGCCGCTGCGCCGCCGGAAGCCCCTGGCGCTGCCGTTCATGCCCCTCACCTGGAGCTCGCTCGACCTCGGCGCCTACGAGTGGACGCTGTCGAGCTCCCACCTGTTCGCGCACCACCTCGGGCACGGCGACCGCTCCACCCGGCAGCACGTGTACGTGCACAGCCCCGCGCGCTACCTCTGGACGCCGGACCTCGACCAGCGCGGCGCGAACCCGCTCGTCAAGGCCGCCGCTCCCCCGCTCCGCGCCCTCGACCGGCGCCGCGCGCAGTCGTCGCACGCCGAGTTCGCCGCCAACAGCGCGTTCGTGCAGGCGCGCATCCGCGCCGCGTGGGACGTGGACGCGCAGGTGATCCACCCGCCGGTCGACGCCACCGAGATCCGCGCCACCGCCTCCTGGCAGGACACCCTGACGGGTTCCGACGCCGAGCTCGCGGCAGCGCTGCCGGAGCAGTTCCTGCTCGGTGCGAGCCGCTTCGTGCCGTACAAGCGCCTCGACCTCGCCATCCGCGCGGGCGAGGCGGCAGGAGTCCCCGTCGTGCTCGCCGGATCCGGTCCGCTGGCCGGCGAGCTGCAGGCGCAGGCCGCGGCCGCGCGCGTGCCCGTCACCGTGATCCCGCGCCCCTCGGACGCGCTCCTCTACACGCTGTACCAGCGCTCGCTCGCCTACGTGTTCCCCGCCGTCGAGGACTTCGGGATCATGCCCGTCGAGGCCATGGCCGCGGGCGCCCGCGTGCTGGTCAGCGACGTCGGCGGCGCTACCGAGAGCGTCGTCGACGGCGTCACCGGCGTGCACGTCCACGACTGGGAGGGCGCGGGCCTCGCCGATGCGGTGGCACGCGCCGCCGCGCTCGACCCGGCCGCCAGCGTCCGCCGGTCCGCGGACTTCGACGCGTCCGTCTTCGAGCGCCGCGTCGCCACCTGGGTCCGCCACGACGGCGCCCGCCTCGACGGGGCGGCCGCCTGATGCGCCGGCTCGTCGTCAACGAGGCCTACGCGGGGCAGCGGATCACCGGCCAGCAGCGCTACGCGGTCGAGATCGCCCGCGCCCTCGAGGGGCAGCGGGGCGTCACGCGCGCCACGCCATCCGAGCGCATCGCGTCCTCCGGGGCCCGCAGCTGGCTCTGGGTGCAGACCACCCTCCCCTGGATCACGCGCCAGGACGTCCTCCTGTCGCTCACGAGCCGCGCGCCGCTCGTGCACCGCCGCCACATCGTGGTCGTGCACGACCTCTTCGTGCTCACGAACCCCGAGTGGTACAGCCGCGAGTACGTCGTGACGCACGTGCCGCTGCTGAAGGCGAACCTGCGCGACGCCCGGGTGATCGTCACCGTCAGCGAGCCCGTCGCCGAGCAGGTCCGCGAGCTCGGCCTCTCGAGCGCGCCCGTGGTGGTGGCGCCCAACGCGCCGAGCCCCGTGTTCGGGGAGCCGCGCGGTGCCGAGGAGCGCGCCCGCGTGCTCGCCAAGTACGGCGTGACCGACGGCGGCTACCTGCTCGCGGTCGGCAGCATGGACCCGCGCAAGAACCTCCAGCGCCTGTCCGAGGCGTACCTCGCGCTGCCCGCCGAGACCCGGGCCGCCGCGCCCCTCGTGCTCGTCGGGGCCAAGAGCGCCGTCTTCGGCGACGTCGACATGGCCGAGTCCGACGACATCCGGCTGGCCGGCTACGTGACCGACGACGAGCTCGCCGTGCTCTACGCGGCATCGCGCGGCGTCGTGTTCCCGAGCCTCGCCGAGGGCTTCGGCCTGCCGCTCGTGGAGGCGATGGTCGCGGGGGCGCGGCTCGCGGTCTCCGACATCCCCGTCTTCCACTGGATCTGCGGCGCCGACGCCGACTACTTCTCCCCCGCCGACGTCTCCGCGATCACGGAGGCCCTCGCCCGGCTCGCCGCCGCGCCGCCGCTCGCCGAGGACGAGGCCGAGCGCATCCGCCGCGCCGTCACCTCCCGATTCGACTGGCGCACCAGCGCCCGCACCGTCCACGACGCCTACCAGAGCATCGGGACGCGATGATCCGTCGTCTCGGGCTGCTGCTCCCCACGGGTGCGGCAGGGCTCACGCGCGTGCTCCAGCTGGTCCTGCTCGTGGTCCTCACGCGCCTCTCGGACGGGTCCGCGGGCAACGCGCTCGTCACGGGCTTCGCGCTGCTGAGCTCGTTCGCGATCATCACGGACTCGGGGGCGGCGAACTTCCTGCTGTCGCTGCCGCGCACGCGGCTCACCCGCGGCGTGCACGCGCGCGCGGTCGCCTTCCACGCCGGCCTCGGCTCGCTGGGCGCCGCCGTCGCCGTCGTCCTCACGGTCGCCGCGGCCACGACGATCCCCGGCGAGGCCGTCCTCGTGCTCGTCGCCCTCGGCGTCAGCCAGGTGCTCGACTCGCTCACCCGCACCATCCGCGCGCCCCTGCTGGTCGGCCGCCGCGACGCCTCCTACGCCTTCCCCGACCTCGCGCTCGTCGTGCTCAAGGCCGTGCCGCTCGTCGTCGCGGTGGTCCTGCCCGAGATCCTCGTGCTGCTCGCCTTCCCGCTCGTCTCCCTCGTCGTGACCGCCGGCACCTGGATCACCGTGCGCCGCGGCCTCGCGACGACGAGCGACGAGCCGGTGCGCGTGTTCCCGCAGATCCTCGAGTTCGGCCTGTCCGGCTCGCTGAGCGCCCTGTACTCGCAGGCGCCGCTCGTGCTCGGCACGGCGATCCTCGGGGTCGACGCCGTCACGCCGCTCGCCCTCGCCTACCGGGTCGTGCAGCCCCTCGAGGTCGTGCCGGCCACGCTCTCGCAGCAGCTGATCCCCCGCATCCGCGCCGCCGCCCGCCCGGCCCGCGCGTACTGGTGGCGCTTCGCGCTCGGCGGCCTGGTGCTCGCCGGCATCATCGCGCTCCTCCGCGAGCCCGTCGAGCAGGTCTTCGGCGGCGACGCGTTCGACCAGGTGGTGTTCCTCGTGATCCTCCTCTCCGTCGCGCCCAAGTTCGGCAACTACGCGCTCATGGCCTACGCGATGGGCTCGGGCCTCATCCGGGTGCGGCTCACCGCGACCATCGTCACGGGCGTCGTCGCCGTGGTCCTCACCCTCGTCGCCGCGCTCACCGCCGGCCCCGCCCTCCTCGCCGGCGTCACGCTCGCCAGCGAGCTCGTCCTGAGCGCCGCCATCGGGGCGCTCCTCATCCGCCACCGCAGGAAGGAGGACGCATGAGGACCCTCATCGTCTCCGCCGACCGCACGCTCGCGTCCGGCCACCCCCAGAACCTCGGGGACGCCTTCCTGACCGACGCGCTCTCCGAGCGCTTCCGCCGGGCCGGGCACGAGACCGTGATCGCCGACTTCGGGCAGGCCGCCCGCCGGGACTCCACCGAGGAGCGCGCCCGCGTCTCCGGGGTCCGCGCCCTGGCCGACCTCGTGCGCCGCGTCGACGCGGTCGTCGTGGGCGGCGGCACGCTCCTCGCCGACGACCAGCCGGACCGGCCCTTCGCGGGCCTGCCGCGCCTCATGGCCGTCACCGGCCTCATCGCCCGCACGTCGCGGACCCCGCTCGCGGTGTTCGGCGTCGGCGCGGACCCCGTCTCCCGGCG
>NZ_JAVCVL010000089.1:0-9939 GCF_032917815.1 Clavibacter sp. MX14-G9D
GAGCCGACCGCGAGCCCGACGACGGCTCCCGCTCCCCCGTCCGCCCCCGCCCCCGCCGCCGCGGAGCCGGCCCGCGAGGCCGCCGCCCTGCCGGGTCCCGTGCTGCTGACCCCCGCCGAGGGCGACGCCCAGGTCGAGGGCACGACGACGTTCTCCGGCACGGGCGTCGCCGGGGCGACCATCCACATCTCGGTCTTCGCCGCGGGCCTCCGCGGCGGCGGGAGCGACGCCGCCGACTTCGTCCACTACTCCGCGGCGGTCGGTGCCGACGGACGCTGGAGAACCACCGAGACCCTGCCCGTCGGCTTCTGGGCGTACAAGGCGGACCAGGAGCTCGGCGAGCAGGCGACCGCCTCCGAGGGGAACGTGGCCTTCACGATCACCCCGGCGTCGCCGCGCATCACCACGCCGACGCCCGACGCCCGCGTCGAGGGGCGCCTGCGCCTCGACGGCACCGGGGCCGCGGGATCGCGGACCGTGCTCACGATCGCGGGAGACGACGAGCCGACCACGGTCGCGACCCCCGTGCGCGCGGACGGCACCTGGTCCACCGAGATCCGCGTCGCCGCGGGCTCCTACGCGGTGACGGCCGTCGCCTCGCACCCGCTGCCGTACGAGCGCGAGGCGCGCTCCATCGAGTCGGCCCCCACCGCGCCCGTCGCCGTCACGGTGACCCGGGCCGCCGACGCCGTCCGCCCGGTCCTCCTCTCCCCGCGCGAGGGCGACAGCCAGGTCGAGGGCGAGACGACGTTCTCCGGCACGGGCGAGCCGGACACGGACCTGTGGGTCTACGTCTTCCCCGAGGGCGACCGCGACTACCCGAGCGACGCCGGGGAGTCCCTCGTCTTCTCGACCCGGGTCGGCGCGGACGGCCGCTGGAGCACGACCGAGCGCCTGCCGATCGGCATCTGGTTCATGAAGGCCGAGCAGGCCGCCGGTGCCGCGGATGCGCGACCGACCTTCACCGTGGCGCCGGCCGCTCCGGTCATCACGTCGCCGACGGCGGACGCGCAGGTGTCCGGCCGGGTGCACCTCACGGGGACCGGCACCGCCGGCTCGCGCGTCCTGGTGACGGTCGCGGGCAGCGGATCGCCGCGCCAGCTGACGGCCGACGTGCGCGCGGACGGCCGATGGTCCATCGACGCCGGCCTGCACTCGGGCGGCTACTCCGTGACCGCGGTGGGCTCGCACCTGCTCCCGCTCGAGCGCAGCGAGCGGTACATCCGCTCGGCGGCCTCCCCCGCCGTCGCGTTCTCGGTCACCGGCGGGACCGCAGTCGCCGTCTCGCACCGCACGGGGCTGCCGATGACGGGCGCCGACCCGGTGCCGCTGATCGCGCTGACGGGGTCGCTCCTGGCCGCCGGGCTCGCGCTGCTCATCGTCCCCGCCGTCCGCCGACGCCGGAACGCCCTCGCCCGCTGAGCCGACATGCGACGCGCCCCCTGCCTCGAGAGGCAGGGGGCGCGTCGTGCGTGAGGGCTGAGCGGCTACTTGGCCTTCTTCTCCGTGTCGCCCGAGAGCGCTGCGATGAACGCCTCCTGAGGGACCTCGACGCGGCCGACCATCTTCATCCGCTTCTTGCCCTCCTTCTGCTTCTCGAGCAGCTTGCGCTTGCGGGTGATGTCGCCGCCGTAGCACTTGGCGAGCACGTCCTTCCGCATGGCGCGGATGGACTCGCGGGCGATGATCCGCGCGCCGATGGCCGCCTGGATGGGCACCTCGAACTGCTGGCGCGGGATGAGCTCGCGGAGGCGACCCGTCATGAGGACGCCGTAGGCGTACGCCTTGTCGCGGTGCACGATCGCGCTGAACGCGTCGACCTGCTCGCCCTGCAGGAGGATGTCGACCTTCACGAGGTCGGAGTCCTGCGAACCGGCGGGCTCGTAGTCGAGCGAGGCGTAGCCAGCCGTCTTGCTCTTCAGGTTGTCGAAGAAGTCGAACACGATCTCGCCGAGCGGCATCGTGTAGCGGATCTCCACCCGGTCCTCGCCGAGGTACTCCATGCCGAGCAGGATGCCGCGGCGCGACTGGCACAGCTCCATGATCGTGCCGACGTAGTCCTTCGGCGCGAGGATCGCGGCCTTCACCACGGGCTCGGAGACGCTGACGATCTTGCCGCCCGGGAACTCGCTCGGGTTGGTGACCGTGACCGTCCGCTTGTCCTCGCTGGTGACCTCGTAGATGACCGAGGGCGCCGTCGTGATGAGGTCGAGCCCGAACTCGCGGGAGAGTCGCTCGGTGATGATCTCGAGGTGCAGGAGGCCGAGGAACCCGCACCGGAAGCCGAAGCCGAGCGCGACCGAGGTCTCGGGCTCGTACACGAGCGCGGCGTCGGAGAGCTTCAGCTTGTCGAGCGCGTCGCGGAGGTCGGGGTAGTCGGATCCGTCGATCGGGTAGAGCCCGGAGAAGACCATGGGCAGCGGCTCGGTGTAGCCGGGGAGGGCCTCGGTCGCGGGGCGGGCGGCGGTCGTGACGGTGTCGCCGACCTTCGACTGGCGCACGTCCTTCACGCCCGTGATCAGGTAGCCGACCTCGCCGACCCCGAGGCCGTCGGACGGCGTGGGCTCCGGCGAGCTGACGCCGATCTCCAGGATCTCGTGGGTGGCGCGTGTGGACATCATCGAGATCTTCTCGCGCGGGCTGAGCTTGCCGTCGATCATGCGGACGTAGGTGACCACGCCGCGGTAGGCGTCGTAGACCGAGTCGAAGATCATGGCGCGGGCGGCGCCGTCAGGGTCGCCGACGGGTGCGGGGATGGTGCGGGAGACGCGGTCGAGGAGGTCCTCGACGCCGGCGCCCGTCTTGCCCGATACGCGGAGGACGTCGGCCGGGTCGCCGCCGATGAGGGACGCGAGCTCGGCCGCGTACTTGTCGGGGTCGGCCGCGGGGAGGTCGATCTTGTTGAGCACGGGGATGATCGTCAGGTCGTTCTCGAGCGCCAGGTAGAGGTTCGCGAGGGTCTGCGCCTCGATGCCCTGCGCGGCGTCGACCAGGAGGATGGCGCCCTCGCACGCGGCGAGGGACCGGGAGACCTCGTAGGAGAAGTCGACGTGGCCCGGCGTGTCGATCATGTTCAGCGCGTACGTCTGCCCGTCGAGCTCCCACGGCATGCGCACGGCCTGGCTCTTGATGGTGATGCCGCGCTCGCGCTCGATGTCCATGCGGTCGAGGTACTGGGCGCGCATGGAGCGGGAGTCGACGACGCCCGTCATCTGCAGCATGCGGTCGGCCAGCGTCGACTTGCCGTGGTCGATGTGGGCGATGATGCAGAAGTTGCGGATGGACGCGGGGTCGGTCGCGGCGGGCCGGAGGGCCTTCGTAGCTAGGGGGCTCACGCGTTCCTTACGGGTCGAGCGGGTGGAGCGGAACCACGATCATCCCACGGCGCACGCGGCCGGGCCGCCCGGACGGTGCGGCGGCGCCCGGCGGGTCGACGGACGATGCCCGCGGACCCGCCGGCGGCTCAGCGGCGCACGATGTCGGCGACGGCCTCGTCGAGGTGCGGCCAGCGGAACCGGTAGCCCGCGGCCGTGAGCGCCTCCGGCACGACCCAGCGGCTCTTGAGCACCAGCTCCGGCTCGGTGCGGAACAGCCACATGCCCACCTCCAGCATCCACCGGTTGGCGGCGAGACCGACCGGCATCCGGACGGCGCCGCGGAGCACGCGCATCAGCCGCCGGTTGGTGACGGGCTCGGGGCTCGACGCGTTGACCGGGCCCTCGAGCGACGGCGTGTCGCGGACGAAGCGGATGATGCCGACCAGGTCGTCGATGTGCAGCCAGCTGAAGACCTGCCGCCCGTGGGTGGGCTGGTAGCGGTGATGGGCTCCCGCGCGGATGCGGGACGGGCGCCCGGGGAACCGCCCGTCGAGCTGCGGGCCGCCGAGGCCGAAGCGGGCGAGGCCGAGGAGCGGCTGGAGGGCGCCGTCGCGGCCGAGCACGATCGCGATGCGCAGCGCCACGCGGCGGGTCGCGGGCAGGTCCGGCGCGAACAGGGCGCGCTCCCAGGCGCGCCCCACCGACGGCGAGAAGTCGTCGCCGAGCTCCCCCGTCGACTCCGTCTGCGGGTGGTCGGTCGCGTGCCGGTAGACCGTCGCGGTCGAGGCGTTGATCCAGACCGGCACGGGCCGCGCGCTGTCGGCCACGGCGCGCGCGAGCTCCGCCGTGGTCTCGACGCGGGAGCGCAGGATCTCGCGGCGGTTCGCGACGCCGTAGCGGCAGTTCACGCTCTTGCCGGCGAGGTTGATGAGGAGGTCGGCGCCGTCGACGAGGCGGCGGATCCCCTCGGCGTCGCCCCAGCGCGCGTCCGCGCCCGAGCGCCCGACCGTGCGGACGCGGTACCCCTCGGCCTCGAGCTCGCGGACGAGCACCTGGCCGATGAACCCCGAGGCGCCCGTGACGACCGCCGTGCGCCGGAGCGCGCCGTCGTCGGTCATGCGCCGAAGCGCGTGCGGCGCTCGACCGTGGTGCCCGTGCCGTCGGCCCATGTGTAGACCGTGTCGCCGCCGATGATGACGTGCTCCGCGCGCGACTGCACGTCGAGCGGGTCGCCGGACCAGATGACGACGTCGGCGTCGAGGCCGGGGGTCAGCGCGCCGACGCGGTGGTCGAGCCGGAGGATCGCGGCGGGGTTCGCGGTGATCGCGCGGATCGCGATGTCCGCGGGCAGGCCGTCCTTCACGGCGAAGGAGGCCTGGTGCACCAGGAAGTCGATCGGCACGACGGGCGCGTCGGTCGTGATGGCGACGAGGACGCCCGCGCGGTGCAGGGCGGCGAGGTTCGCGACGGCACGGTCGCGAAGCTCAACCTTGGAGCGCGAGGTGATCATCGGGCCGAAGATCACGGGGATGCCGCGCTCCGCGAGCACGTCCGCGATCTTGTCGCCCTCGGTGCCGTGGTTGACCACGAGGCGGTAGCCGAACTCGTCGGCCAGGCGGATGGCGGTCGCGATGTCGTCGTGGCGGTGCGTGTGCTGGTCCCAGGCGAGCTCGCCGTCGAGGACGCGCACGAGCGTCTCATTGCCGAGGTCGCGGGAGAAGGGCTTGCCCTCCGCGGCGGCGTGGTCGCGGGCGGCCCGGTAGTCCTCCGCGTCGCGGAAGGCGCGGCGGATGACCATGGCGACGCCGAGGCGCGTGCTCGGCGTCCTGCCCTTCTCGCCATAGACGCGCTTCGGGTTCTCGCCCAGGGCGCTCTTGACGCTGACCGAGTCGCTCACGAGCTGCTCGTCGATCGTGCGGCCGCCCCACGACTTGATGGCCACCGACTGGCCGCCGATCGGGTTGCCGGACCCGGGCTTCACGACGATGGTCGTGACGCCGCCCTTGAGCGCGTCGCGGAAGCCCTCGTCGTCGATGTCGATGGCGTCGATGGCGCGCACGGACGACATGTCGGGGTCGGTCATCTCGTTGGTGTCGTTGCCCGCGGGGCCGTTGGCCTCCTCGTGGATGCCGACGTGCCCGTGCGCCTCGACGAAGCCGGGGAGGACCCAGCGTCCGGTCGCGTCGATGACGGTCGCGCCATCCGGCACGTCGAGGTCGCGGCCGACCGCGGCGACGAGCCCGTCGCGCAGGAGGACGGTGCCGCCGGGGATCGGCGCGCCGTCGACGGGGACGACGTGCCCGCCGACGATGGCGGTGACGGAGGAGGCGGAGGCGCGGACGGGGGCGGGGTGATCTGCGGAGAGGGCCATGCTCCGAGCCTAGGACGAGGGCGGCGCGCTACGGCGCCGACGGGACCGGCTGCGCGGCCGCGGGGTCGGCGGCCGCGGGGTCGGTGGGCGCGGGCAGGCGCCGCAGGCCCTCGAGGAGCACCTCGCGGTCGGCGGCGAGGCAGACGCGGATCCATCCCTCGCCGGACCGCCCGAACGCGCTGCCCGGCGCGACGGCGACGCGGTCGCGCAGCAGGAGCCGCTCCGCCCACCCCGCCACGTCCCCGTCGGAGTCGTGGCCCATGTCGATCCAGAGGTAGAACGCGCCGGTCGGCCGCAGGTGCCGGATCCCCCGCGCCTCCAGGAGCGCGGTCGCCGCGTCGAGGTTCTCGCGGTAGTGCGCGAGGGCCTCCGCGACGTGGGTCTGGTCGCCCGTGACGGCCGCGACCGCCGCCCATTGGGCCGGGGCGCTGACGCAGCTGATGGTCGCCTCCTGCACCGTCCGCATCACCCGGGTCATGCCCGTCGGCACCACCAGGTAGCCCACGCGGACGCCCGTCATGGCGTACGTCTTCGAGAGCGAGAACGCCGTGAGCACGCGCTGCTCCCCCGGCTCCTGCAGGCTCGCGACGCTCACGTGCTCCGCGTCGTGCACGAAGAGCTCGTAGACCTCGTCGCTGATCACCCAGAGGTCGTGGCGTCGGGCGAACGCGAGCAGCTCGCGGAGCGTCTCCCGGGGGAAGACGGCGCCGAGCGGGTTGGACGGCGAGTTGACCACCAGCACCCGGGTGCGGTCGGTGACCAGCCGCTCGAGCCCGGCGATGTCGGGCAGGAACCCGCGCTCCGGTAGCAGCGGGTAGGGGACGGGCTCCGCCTGCAGCATGCGCGCGCCCATGGAGAAGGTCGTGTACCCCGGGTCCGGCACGAGCACCTCGTCGCCGGCACCGAGCGTCAGCGTCATCGCCTGGTACAGGGCCTGCGTCGCGCCGACCGTGACCCACACCTGCTCCGTCTGCACGTCGAGCCCGTTGGCGCGGCGCAGCTTCTCGACCAGCGCCGCCCGCAGCTCGGGGATGCCGGCGTTCGCCGTGTAGTCGGTGCGGTCCTCGGCCCAGGCCCGGCGGGCGGCCTCGCGGATGTGCGGCGCGACCGGCACGTCGGGCTCGCCGACGCCCAGCGCGATGACGTCGTCGACCTCGAACGACAGCTCGAGGATGCGGCGGATGCCCGACTCGGGCACGGCGGGGATGTGGGAAGCGAGACGGGGCACGGGTCGAGGGTAGGCCCGCGGGCCGGCGGTCGGCGCGTCGGGGAGCCGCGGCCCCCGTCGGGCGCGCCGCGGCGCCTCGGTAGGCTCGCGGCATGGGCATCCCCGACTTCATCGTCTCCCTCCGCGAGCGGATCGGCACGGCGCCCCTCTGGCTGTCGGGCGTCACCGCGGTGATCCTCGACGGGCCGCGCGTCCTCCTCGTCCGCCGCGGCGACACCGGCGCGTGGGCGCCCGTCTCGGGGATCCTGGAGCCCGGCGAGGAGCCCGCCGTCGGCGCTTGGCGCGAGGCCGAGGAGGAGACCGGCGTGGACGTGGCGGTCGAGCGTCTGGTGTCGGTGCGGACGACCGGGGAGATCACCTACCCCAACGGCGACCGCGCGAGCTACCTCGACCTCACCTTCCGCTGCCGGTACCTGTCCGGCGAGGCGCGCGTCAACGACGACGAGTCGTCCGACGTCGCCTGGTGGCCGGTGGACGCCCTGCCGGACATGCCCGCCGACTACCGGCAGCGGATCCGGGACGCCCTCGACGACGAGCCGGAGACGCGCATCGTGCGGCCCGGCGACGCGCCGCCGCCCCCGGTCCGCGACGCGCGGGGCACCGCGGCCTGAATTCCCGGCCGGGACCTGGTATCGTCGCCTGTTGGCTTGCGTGTGATCCTCCCCGATCACGCGGTATCGCCGCAGGCGCCCTCTCTCGCTGAGCGGCAACTCACACGACGAAAACTCGAACGGAAGACATAACACGTGGCAAACATCAAGTCGCAGATCAAGCGCATCGGCACCAACAAGAAGGCCCAGGAGCGCAACAAGGCGGTCAAGAGCGAGCTGAAGACGGCCATCCGCTCCGTCAAGACGGCCATCACCGCCGGCGACAAGGACGCGGCCGTCAAGGCCGTCAGCCTCGCGGGCAAGAAGCTCGACAAGGCCGCCAGCAAGGGCGTCATCCACAAGAACCAGGCCGCGAACCGCAAGGGCGCGATCGCCAAGCAGGTCGCCAAGATCGGCTGATCTCCCGTGGACACGACGAAGGGCCCCGCGCATCGCGCGGGGCCCTTCGTCGCGTACCCGTCACCTGCGACGACCGAGGCGGCGGGTCAGTCGCGGCCGCGCGACGCCACGGTGCGGACCATGCGCTCCAGCGAGTAGACGGCGTCGCGGCCGCCGCCCTTGACCTGCGCGTCCGCCTCGGCGAGGGCCTCGATGGAGCGCCCGAGCCCCGCGTCGTCCCAGAGCTGCAGGTCCCGCCGGGCCCGGTCCACCTGCCACGGCGCCATGCCGAGCTTCGAGGCCAGCTGCCCCGAGGCGCCGGAGACCCCCGACACCTTCGCCATCGTGCGGATCTTCATGGCGAACGCCGCGATGAGCGGCACCGGGTCGGCTCCCGAGGCGAGCGCGTGGCGCAGCAGCACCAGGGCCTCGCCGCTGCGGCCGGCGATCGCGGAGTCCGCCACGGCGAACGCGTTGATCTCCACGCGGCCGCCGTAGTACTGGTCGACGGTCACCTCGGTGATCTCGTGCACGGTGTCGGAGATGAGCTGCTGGCAGGCGGACGCGAGCTCGCTCACGTCGTCCTGGAAGGCCGCCACCAGCTGCCGCACGGCACCCGGCGTGATGGAGCGCTTGGCGGCGCGGAACTCGGCGACCGCGAAGTCGTGCTTCTCGCTGTCCTTCTTCAGCTCGGCGCACACGATCTCGATGCCGCCGCCCGTGCCCGACCGGACCGCGTCGAGCAGCTTCTTGCCTCGCACTCCCCCGGCATGCCGGAGGACGACGTACGTGTCGTCGGCCGGGGAGTCCAGGTACGCGACCGCGTCGAGCAGGAACTGGTCGGAGCACTTCTCCACGTTGACCACGCGGATCATGCGCGGCTCCGCGAACAGGGAAGGGCTCGCGAGGGTGATGAGCTCGCCGGGCGCGTAGGAGTCGGCCTCGATGTCGGAGACCTCGATGCTCGGGTCCTCCGCGGTGAGGATGTCGCGGAGCCGACGGATGGCCCGGTCCGCCAGGAGCGCCTCCGTGCCGGACACGAGGACGATCGGCGCCGGCCGCACCGCGTCCCAGGAGAGCTGCGGGATGGCCGCGGACGGCTTGGCCGCCGCGCTGCGGGAGGTCCTGGTGGCCATGCGGGTCCGTCCGGGTCGGGGTGGGTCGTCCTGCGCGACGTGTGGCGGGCGTGCACCCGCGATGCGGGGCGGCCCGCGGTCGGGCGGATCCAGGTTAGCCGTCGCGGGGGACATCGCCCGGCCTCGGGACGGGGCCCGGCATGGGCACGGCGCCTCCGCGCCCGAGCGCCGCGGCCGCGATCGCCAGGGCGCTCGCCACGACGAGGGCGACGACGCCCGCCGGTCCCGTCGGCCACGGGACGCGGCCCCCGGGCAGCCCGGACAGGACGGCGGCGACCGCGGCGATCCACGCCGCGGGAAGCCACGCGAGCCGCAGCAGGAGTCCGCCCGCCGCGGGCCAGACCGGGAGGAGCATGCAGGCGGCGAGCCCGCCGACCGTCGCCGGAGCCGCCGCAGGTTCCGCGAGGAGGTTGGCCAGCACCCCGTGGACGGGCAGCCCGGGCTGCAGAACGAGCAGCACCGGCTGGCAGGCGATCTGCGCCGCGATCGGGATGGCCAGCGCATCCGCGACGCGCCGCGGCAGGCGGCGGCCCAGGCGCGCGGCGATCGGCGGGGCGAGGACCAGGAGGCCGGCCGTCGCGAGGACGCTGAGCGCGAAGCCGACGTCGCGGGCGAGCCACGGATCGGCCGTCACGAGGACGACCACGGCCAGGGCGAGGGCCGGCAGGCCGCGCGCGGGCCGACCGGAGGCGGTGGAGACGATGAGCACCGTCGCCATGACGGCGGCCCGGAGCACGCTGGGCTGCGGGGTCACGAGGATCACGAAGGCCGTGAGCGCCGCCGCCGCGGCCACCGCCCGGAGCGGTCGGCGCAGCCCCACGGCGGCGGCCAGCGCCAGGACGAGGCCCACGACCACGGCGCAGTTCGCGCCGGACACGGCCGTCAGGTGCGTCAGCGA
>NZ_JAVCVL010000009.1:0-38507 GCF_032917815.1 Clavibacter sp. MX14-G9D
GTCGACCTCGGCGTGCGCGCTGCCGGCGCCGCGGTGGCGGCCCTCGGCGAGGACGCGGCCGGAGGGGTCGAGGATCACGCAGCCGACGCGCGGGTTCGGGCCCCAGGCGGGACCCTCGGCCGCCAGCTCGAGGCCGCGGCGCATGGCGCGCCGCAGGTCGGCTGCCGTGGGGTCGTCGTGCATGATGTCCTCGTCCGTGGACGGACTCCGGGCGCGGTCGACGGACCTCGACGCCGGCAGGGTCGCTGGCGCCGCGTGCTGCCTCCCATCCGGACTCTCACCGTCGGTCCCGGCATCCCACCGGATCGGCGGACGAGGCTCCCGGGGATCCGGTCGCGCATCGTCCGTTCGCGGACTGTCACCGCCGGCTCGGATTTCCACCGACCCCGGAGCACGTGTACCCGTCGAGGTTAGCCCACGCGGCTGGGAGCGCCGCGGAGCGTGACGCCGGATTGCGTCGAGCCGCCGTCGAGCCGGTGACCACCGGGCGTGGAGGCGGTGCCGAGCCCGTCGTCAGGTGCGGGTCGCCGCGTCCACGGCGTCGGGGAGCCGGTCCAGCGACGTGATCCGCACGATGCCCGCGCGCTCGGCCCGCGCGCGGTCCTCCGCGGGCACGTCGGGCCAGCCGCGCTCGGGGTCGCCGGCGGGGTCGCGCGCCGGATCCGCGGTGCCCGCGTCGGGGTCGAGCCAGATGCCGCCCGCGAGGCCCGCGTCCGCCGCGCCGATCGCGTCGGTCCGCAACCGATCCCCGACCATGACGGCGTCGGCCGGTTCGACGTCCGCCTCCCGGCACGCGAGCAGGAAGATCCGCGCGTCCGGCTTGGCGAAGTCGAGGTCGCCCGAGCAGACGACGGGGGCGAGGCGGCCGGTGAGCCCGGCCGCGGCGATCTTCGGCTCCTGCTGGCTCCGCTCGCCGTTCGTGACGATCCCGAACCGCACGGCCGGGTGCCGGCGCGCGATCTCGTCGAGGGCCTCGTGCGCGCCGGGCAGGGTGCGCCACGACGCCTCGTACCCGTCCAGGTAGCCGCGGAACCAGGCGTCCGTCGCCCGGTCGTCGTCGGCGAGGGCACCCGCGAGCGCGGCCGCGTCGGGCGACGGCCAGGCCGCGAGGAACCCGCGCGCCCGTGCCCGCCGCTGCCCCTCGTAGTCCAGCTCGCCCGCGAGGTAGCGGTGGTAGTGCTCCTCCTCCAGCGCGCGCCACAGCGCGACGGCCCGGGCGACCGCCGCGGGGTCGACCGCGTCGAGGAGCCCGAGGGCGGCGAGGTGCGCCGCGATCCCGTCGGCGACGGCACCGCGGTGGTCGACCAGCGTGTCGTCGAGGTCGAGGAGGACCAGCCGGAGCGTCACCGTCCGACGCGGCGCACGAGGCCGACGGCGTCGTACACGCGCGTCAGCATGGCGTCGGCCCGCTCCTCGGCGCGTGCCGCGTTGCCGGCGAGCACGCGGTCGAGCTCGGCCGGGTCGTCGAGCAGCTCCAGCGTGCGCGCCCGGATGGGCTCGAAGGCGCCCGTGACGACCTCGGCCACGTCCTTCTTCAGGTCGCCGTAGCCGCGGCCCGCGTAGCGCTCCTCGAGCGCCGGCACGGCCGTGCCCTCGAAGGCCGACAGGATCGTCAGCAGGTTGGAGACGCCGGGCTTCCCCCCGCGGTCGAACCGGATCTCGCGCTCGGTGTCGGTGACGGCCGAGCGGATCTTCTTGGCCGTCCTCGCAGGCTCGTCCAGCAGCCACACCACGCCCGCGTCGCTGGCAGCGGACTTGCTCATCTTCGACGTCGGGTCCTGCAGGTCGTAGATGCGGGCCGTGTCCTTCTGGATCATCGGCTCCGGGATCGTGAACGTGTCGCCGAAGCGCGTGTTGAAGCGCTTGGCGAGGTCGCGCGTCAGCTCCACGTGCTGCTTCTGGTCGTCGCCGACGGGCACGACCTCGGTGCCGTAGAGCAGGATGTCGGCGGCCATGAGGGTCGGGTACGCGAACAGGCCGAGCGTCGTCGCGTCGGCACCCTGCTTCTGCGACTTGTCCTTGAACTGCGTCATGCGGCTGGCCTCGCCGAACCCGGTGAGCGTGTTGAGGATCCACGCCAGCTCGGTGTGCGCCGACACGTGCGACTGCACGAAGAGCGTCGAGACGGCCGGGTCGATGCCCGCCGCGATGTACTGCGCGGCCGTCCGGCGGGTGCTCGCGCGCAGCGCCGCGGGATCCTGCGGGACGGTGATGGCGTGCAGGTCGACGACGCAGAACACGGCGTCGTGCGTGGTCTGCAGCTCCTTCCACTGCAGGAGCGCGCCGATGTAGTTGCCGATCTGCAGGGAGTCGGCGGACGGCTGCATGCCGGAGAAGAGGACGGGACGAGCGGTCATGGCGATGCCTTCGTGTGCGGAGCGCGGGGCGCTCGAGGGGCGCCGGCGGGGCGCGGGGAGGAGGGGATCAGATGGCGTAGTCGACGACCACGGGCGTGTGGTCCGACCATCGCCGGTCGTAGGCGTCGGCGCGGTCCACGGCGTACCCGACGACCTTCGCGGCGAGGGCCGGGGTCGCGAGCTGGTAGTCGATGCGCCAGCCGGTGTCGTTGTCGAACGCCTTGCCGCGCCAGCTCCACCACGTGTACGGGCCGTCGACCTCGCCGGCCTGCTGCCGGCCGACGTCGACCCAGCCGAGGCCGGGGCCCGTGGAGCCGTCGACGCCCGTGACCTGCTCGCCGGCCGGGCCGAGGATCCGGTCGAGGTAGGCGCGCTCCTGCGGCAGGAAGCCGGCGCGCTTCACGTTGCCCTTCCAGTTGCGGATGTCGAGCTCGCGGTGCCCGACGTTGAGGTCGCCGACGACGACCGCGAGCTCGGAGTGCCGGGCGATCTCGGGCAGGCGCCGCTCCATCCCGTCGAGGAAGCGCCACTTCTCGTCCTGCTTCGGGGTGCCGACCTCGCCGGAGTGCACGTAGGCGCTGACGACGGTGATGACGGTGCCGTCCACGTCGTAGTCGGCCTCGAGCCAGCGTCCGGCGCTGTCGAAGTCCTCCTCGCCGATGGCGACGCGGTGGATCTCGGCGCGGCGGCGGCTGGCGAGGGCGACGCCCGCGCGGCCCTTGGCGGTCGCGGCGTCGTGCAGCACGTTCCACTCGGGGCCGAGGAGGTCCTCGATGTCCGACGTCTCGGCGCGCACCTCCTGGATCGCGAGGACGTCGACGTCGCGCGTGGCGAGCCAGTCGCCCATGCCCTTGCGGAACGCGGCCCGTATGCCGTTCGTGTTGATGGACGCGACGCGGAGGTTCGAGGGCATGGAGACGATCCTAACGGCGGCCCCCGCGCCTAGCCGCGGCCCCTCCGGCGCAGCCGGAGCAGCACGCGCGTGAGGCCGCGCGATTGCGCGTACCGCTCCCGTTCCCGGGCGCGCTCCTCCTCCTCGAGGATGCGGCGGGCCTCGTCGAGCCGCTCGACGCGCTCCCGCTCCAGCTGCTCGGGCGTGAGGGAGCGGGCGTCGATGCCCTTGTCCGCCATGCTCGTCGCGATCCACGACGCGCAGATCAGGATGACCTGGCAGATGAGGTTGAACCAGATCAGGAGGCCGATGATCACGGCGAACGACGCGAGCAGCGGGTTCCGGCTGGCGCCGCCGAGGAGCGCCGTGCCGAGCACCTTGAGCACGCCCATCGCGACGCCGCCGAGCAGCGCCCCCTGGAGGAGCTGCAGCCGGGGGATCCGGACGCCCGACAGGATCCGGTACGCGCCCGCCAGCACGGCCGTGTCGAGCGCGAGCACGAGGACCAGTCCCACGGTGCGGCCGACGACGACCGCGAGCAGCGAGTCCTCGTCCACCTGCAGCAGGCGGAACGCGAACCCGAGCAGGCCGGTGCTGACGACGGAGAGGCCGGCGGACAGCACCATGGCGAGCGCGAAGCACAGCGCCAGCCCGAGGTCCTTGACCTTCAGGAGCAGGAAGAAGGTCGCGGGCGGCGGCAGGTCGAAGATGCGGCGCACGGAGTCGCGCGTGGACGCGAGCCAGCCGAGCGCGGTCACGAGGAGGCCGATGGAGCCGATGATCCCCGTGGCCCGGACGGCGCTCGAGGCGAGGAGCGCCTGCGGGTCCTCGATCGCCCCGCCCTCGCCGAACAGGCCGGGCACCGCGCCCTGGATGAGGTCGAGCAGCGAGTCGAGGAGCGCCGGGTTGCCGGCGAGCACGGATCCGGCCACGGAGAAGCCGACCGCGAGGGCGGCGAACACGGCGAAGACCGCCTGGTAGGACATGCCCGCCGCGAGGATGGGCCCGCCCGCGGCGCCGTAGGCGAGGAACACGCGCACGGGCTTCAGCGCCATGACGCGGGCGAAGAGCGCCGGGATCCCGGCGGGAGCCGCGGGACCGTCGGCCGCTGCGGAGCCGGGCGCGGGGGAGGCGGGGGCGGGACGCTCGGGCCGGCCTCGGCCGTCGGGGGCGGTCATCCCCCGAGGATACGGGCCGGTCCGCCCCTGATAGCGTGGGCGGGCCGTTCCGGCACCCGACCGGACAGCCACCCGCGCGGACGGCGCCCGTCCGCACGGCACGCACCCGAGCGAGGGAGTCCCTGTGCGCATCACCGGAATCGGCGTCGGACACGGAGTGGCCACGGGGCCCGTCATGCGGATGCCCGACCCGCTCCCCGAGCCCGGCACGCAGCCCTTCACGGGTGACGCCGACGCCGAGGTCGCGCGCGTCGCCGCCGCCCTGTCCGCCACGGCGGACGACCTGGCCGAGCGCGGAGCGCGCGCGGGCGGCGACGCGAAGGACGTGCTCGACGCGCAGTCGCTCATGGCGCGCGACCCCGCGCTCCTCGACTCGGTCGGCCGCCTCGTCGGCCAGGGCCGCTCGGGGGAGCGCGCGGTCTTCGAGTCCTTCGCCACCTTCCAGGAGCTCCTCACCGGCATGGGCGGCTACATGGCCGAGCGGGCGGCCGATCTCGCCGACGTCGCCCAGCGGGTCATCGCCCGGCTCCGGGGCGTGCCCGCGCCGGGGATCCCCACGGCCGATGCCCCCTTCGTCCTCGTCGCGCGCGACCTCGCGCCCGCCGACACGGCGCTCCTCGAGCTCGACCGCGTGCTCGCCCTCGTCACCACCGACGGCGGCCCGACCAGCCACACCGCGATCCTCGCCCGCAGCCGCTCCATCCCCGCCATCGTCGGCGCACGCGGCGCCGCGGAGCTCGCGGAGGGCGACGAGGTCGTCGTCGACGCGGCCGCGGGCGTGGTGATCGCGCACCCCGACGACGCGGAGCGCGAGGACGCGCTCCGCCGCATCCGCGCCCGGGAGGAGGCGCTGGCCGCTCCCGTCACCGACGGCGCCCTGGCCGACGGCACCGCCGTCCCGCTGCTGGCGAACCTCGGATCCCCGGCGGAGGCCGCCCGCGCCGTGGAGCTCGGCGCCGAGGGCGTCGGCCTCTTCCGCACCGAGTTCCTCTTCCTGGACGCCGCCACGGCGCCGTCCGTCGCCGCGCAGACCGCGCAGTACACCACGCTCCTCGAGGCCTTCCCCGGTCGGAAGGTCGTGGTCCGGGCACTGGACGCCGGCGCGGACAAGCCGCTCGCGTTCCTCACCGACGCCGCCGAGGAGAACCCGGCGCTCGGCCTCCGCGGGCTCCGGGCCCTCCGGGTGCACGAGGAGGTCCTCCGCGACCAGCTCACCGCGCTCGCCGCGGCGGACGCCGCGACCGACGCGGACCTCTGGGTCATGGCGCCCATGGTCGGCGATGCGGAGGAGACCGCCTACTTCGTCGAGCTCGGCCGCGAGCTCGGCCTCAGCACGGTCGGGGTGATGGCCGAGGTGCCGTCGCTCGCGATCCTCGCCGACCAGGTCGTCGAGGTGGCCGACTTCGTGAGCATCGGCACGAACGACCTCACGCAGTACACGATGGCCGCCGACCGCCTGCTCGGCTCGGTCGCCGCCTACCAGGACCCGTGGCACCCCGCGATACTCCGCCTGGTGCGGACGCTCGGCGACGCCGGCGCGGCGTCCGGCACCCCGGTCGGCATCTGCGGCGAGGCGGCGGCGGATCCGCTCCTCGCCGTGGTCCTCGTCGGCCTCGGCGCCACGAGCCTCTCCATGACGCCCGCCGCCCTGGCGGACGTCCGCCTCGAGCTCTCGCGTCGCACGCTCGACGACGCCCGCGCCGCGGCCGCGGCCGTCCTCACCGCCCGCACGGCCGCCGGCGCCCGCGCCGCCGCCGAGCAGGCGCTTGCCGCCCGCTGATCCGCGCGACGACCTCGTCGACGCATCACACCGAGGGGCCGAGCAGCTCGTCGGCCTGCTGGACCACGCGGACGACGACGGCCTCCGGAAGCGGCAGGCGTCGGTGGATGGCTGACAGGCACCGAAGCGCTTCCCCGGCCCGGTTCGGGAGAAGCCGACGGGAGGGCAGGAAAATCGACGCGCCGCGCAACCCCATGGGGTGGGTGGACGGGCCGTATCAGGCGCCCCGGGGACGACAGCCGCCAGCCGATCGGCTGGAGGGATGGGGCGTGAGGCTGATCTTCGACGAGGGCAGCTATGACACCTTCTCGTCATCGGTCCACGACTAGGCGGACCGGAGACTGAGGGAACGCGAGATGACACATGCACGAAGCTCGTACACGGCCGGAGCGTAGGGGGCATCATGCTCGAGACCACCTCCCTCTCACACGTCTGGATCCTGATCCTGAGCCTGGCCGTGTTCGTCCCTGCATTGGTCGGAATCGTGACCGTGCTCGTCTCGCGAGACATGTCGATGGGTTCCAAAGTCGTCTGGACATTCATCTTGCTCGTCCCGGTCTTGGGTTTCGTCCTCTGGTTGGTGTGGAGGGTGGCCCGCCCCGTCACGCATCACGGGCGCCTGCAATAGGCCCTTCGCCCGAGGACCAGTCGACGTGACGGGTCTCACCGGCACTCGGCGAATCTGACGCATCACGGATCTCAGACGCCGGGGGTCTCCTTCGACGATCAGCATCCGGGGATGCACGACGACGGCCCCGCAGCTCCGAGGAGCTGCGGGGCCGTCGTCTGCGCGAGATGCGGTGCTACGCCTTGCCGCGCATGATGGCCTGCTTGACCTCGGCGATGGCCTGCGTCACCTGGATGCCGCGGGGGCACGCCTCGGAGCAGTTGAAGGTCGTGCGGCAGCGCCACACGCCCTCCTTGTCGTTGAGGATGTCGAGGCGCACGTTCGACTCGTCGCGCGAGTCGAAGATGAAGCGGTGCGCGTTGACGATGGCGGCGGGGCCGAAGTACTGGCCGTCCGTCCAGAAGACGGGGCAGGACGACGTGCACGCGGCGCAGAGGATGCACTTGGTGGTGTCGTCGAAGCGGGCGCGCTCGGCGGCGGACTGGATCCGCTCCTTGCCCTTCTCCGGCTTCGTGTTGGAGATGAGGAAGGGCTGCACGTCGCGGAACGACTCGAAGAACGGCTCCATGTCGACGACCAGGTCCTTCTCCAGCGGCAGGCCCTTGATGGCCTCCACGTAGATGGGCTGGTTGATGTCGAGGTCCTTGATGAGCGTCTTGCAGGCCAGGCGGTTGCGGCCGTTGATGCGCATCGCGTCGGACCCGCAGACGCCGTGAGCGCAGGAGCGGCGGAAGGTCAGCGACCCGTCCTGCTCCCACTTGATCTTGTGCAGGGCGTCGAGGATGCGGTCGGTCGGGTAGACCTCGACGTCGAAGTCCTCCCACCGCGGCTCCGCGTCCTGGCCGGGGAGGTAGCGGCGGATGATGAGGGTGACCGTGAAGGTCGGGATGGCGGATGCCTCTCCCGCGGGGGGTGCGTCCAGGGTTGCGGTGCTCACGATTCGAGTCCTTTTCCGATCGGTGCTGCGGTGACGGGCGGGTGCTGACCTGAGGTCAGTACTTCCGCTCCATCGGCTGGTAGTTCGTGATGACCACGGGCTTGGTGCTCAGCTTGATGTGGTCGCCGGCGTCCGTGCTGTGGGCGTCGCCGGTGAGGTACGCCATGGTGTGGACCATGTAGTTCTCGTCGTCGCGCTTGGGGAAGTCCTCGCGGAAGTGGCCGCCGCGGCTCTCCTTGCGGTACATCGCCGAGTACACGACGACCTCCGCGAGGTCGAGGAGGAATCCGAGCTCGATGGCCTCGAGCAGGTCGGTGTTGAAGCGCTGGCCCTTGTCCTGCACCTGGATGTTCGTGTACCGCTCGCGCAGGTCCGCGATCACCTTGGTGACCTCGATGAGCGTGTCCTCGGTGCGGAACACCTGGGCGTTGCGGTCCATGGACTCCTGCAGCTCGCGGCGGAGCGTCGAGATCCGCTCGGTGCCGTTGGAGTTCCGCGCGCCCTCGACGAGGCCCTTCACGAAGTCGGCGGCGTCCGCGGGCAGCGGGGTGAAGTCGACCGTCTTGACGTACTCGGCCGCGTAGTTGCCCGCGCGCTTGCCGAACACGTTGATGTCGAGGAGCGAGTTGGTGCCGAGGCGGTTGGAGCCGTGCACCGAGACGCACGCGCACTCGCCGGCCGCGTACAGGCCGGGGACCACGGTGGTGTTGTCGGACAGCACCTCCGCCTTGATGTTCGTGGGGATGCCGCCCATCGCGTAGTGCGCGGTCGGCAGCACGGGCACGGGCTCCGTGTAGGGCTCGACGCCCAGGTACGTGCGCGCGAACTCGGTGATGTCGGGGAGCTTCGCGTCGATGACGGCGGGCTCGAGGTGCGTGATGTCGAGGTAGACGTAGTCCTTGTTCGGGCCCGCGCCGCGTCCCTCGCGGATCTCGGTCGCCATGCATCGGGCCACGATGTCGCGGGGGGCGAGGTCCTTGATGGTGGGCGCGTAGCGCTCCATGAACCGCTCGCCCTCGCTGTTGCGGAGGATCGCGCCCTCACCGCGGGCCGCCTCCGACAGGAGGATGCCGAGGCCGGCGAGCCCGGTCGGGTGGAACTGGAAGAACTCCATGTCCTCCAGCGGCAGGCCCTTGCGCCAGATGATGCCGACGCCGTCGCCCGTGAGGGTGTGCGCGTTGGAGGTCGTCTTGTAGATCTTGCCGAAGCCGCCGGTGGCGAAGATGACGGCCTTGGCCTGGAATACGTGGATCTCGCCGGTGGAGAGCTCGAGGGCCACGACGCCCGCGGGCTGCTGCTTCCCGTCGACCTCGGCCATGACGAGGTCCAGCACGTAGAACTCGTTGTAGAAGTTGATGCCGAACTTGACGCAGTTCTGGTACAGCGTCTGCAGGATCATGTGGCCGGTGCGGTCGGCTGCGTAGCACGACCGGCGCACCGGGCTCTTGCCGTGGTCGGCGGTGTGGCCGCCGAAGCGGCGCTGGTCGATCTTGCCGTCGGGCGTGCGGTTGAAGGGGAGGCCCATGTTCTCGAGGTCGATGACCGCGTCGATGGCCTCCTTCGCGAGGATCTCCGCCGCGTCCTGGTCGACGAGGTAGTCGCCGCCCTTGACGGTGTCGAAGGTGTGCCACTCCCAGCTGTCCTCCTCGACGTTCGCGAGCGCCGCGGCCATGCCGCCCTGCGCCGCGCCCGTGTGGGAGCGGGTGGGGTAGAGCTTCGAGATGACGGCCGTGTTCGCCTGGGGTCCCGCCTCGATGGCCGCGCGCATGCCGGCACCGCCCGCACCCACGATCACGATGTCGAACTGGTGGTAGTGGACGCCGTCCACGATGGTGCTCGCGGACGGCTCGGAACCGGGGGTGGTGGTGTCGGTGGTCACAGGGCTCTTTCTCGAGGCGGAGGGGGAGCGGCTACAGGTCGCCGCAGAAGGCGGGCAGGAGGTCCGCGGGCTGGCCGGCGGGGCACGGGTCGAAGGTGAACACGACGAGCGTGCCGAGCACGAGCAGGACCACGGTGGACGCCATGAGCGCGCCCTTGAGGATCGTGCGGGTGCGCGGGGACGCGGCGTAGTCGTTCACGAGGGTGCGCATGCCGTTGGCGCCGTGGATGACCGCGAGCCAGAGCAGCGCGATGTCCCACACCTTCCAGAAGGGGTCCGACAGCTTGCCGCCGACGAACGCGAAGTCGATGGCCTTGATGCCCTCGCCCTGGATGAGGTTGACGTAGAGGTGGCCGAAGATGAGCACGACGAGCACGACGCCCGAGGCGCGCATGTACATCCAGCCCCACTTCTCCCAGTTCACGCCGCCCTGCTTGCGGGGCTGCCGTGCCTGGCGGGGCTTCTCGATGCTGACCTTCTGTGCGATGTCGCTCATGATCAGATCCATCCCGCTTCGCTGAACACGTTGATGAGGTGGCGCGGCACGAACCCGGCCATGAGCACGACCCACAGGCCGATGACCACGTAGAACATGAGGCGCTGGTGCTTGGCGCCGAACTTCCAGAAGTCGATGAGGATGATGCGGAGGCCGTTGAGCGCGTGGAACCCGATGGCGCCGACGAGGGCGACCTCGCCGATCCCCATGACGGGGTTCTTGTACGTGCCGATGACGGCGTTGTACGCCTCGGGGCTCACCCGGATGAGGCTCGTGTCGAGCACGTGCACCAGGAGGAAGAAGAAGATGGACACGCCGGTGATGCGATGGAGCACCCACGACCACATGCCCTCGCGGCCCCGGTAGAGCGTCCCGGCGGGGACCTTCGGTGCACGTGAGACCTGCTGCGGTTCCCGGGTTCCTGCCGTCTTGATGGACACGGAACGACCCTCCCTGATGCTGGTGCCCCGTGGGCGGAGCGCCTTCGCGCCGACATTGCGCGTCCGTCGAGTCTACGGCCCGCTCCCGGCGGTCACCCGTTAGGGCACCCTAAGCGCTCGGGCCTCGCGGGCCCGGTCGTCAGGCGCCGACGGGCACCTGGCCCGCGCCCGTCGGATCCGCGGTCGTGAGCGCCGACCGGCGGGCCGAGACGGCGCGTCCGTAGTGGGCGATGAGCTCGTCGCCGACCGTGGCCCAGGAGCGTCCGAGCACCGCCCGCCGTCCCGCCTCGCCCATGCGCAGGCGCAGGGGGGCGCTGCCCGCGAGCTCGTCGACGAGGCGGCGCAGGTGCGCGTCGCGAGGGGACGCGGGGTCGAAGAGGAAGCCGTCGGTCCCGTGGTCGACCAGGTCGATGGGCCCGCCCGCGCGCGGCGCGACCACCGGGAGCCCGGACGCGTGCGCCTCCTGGACCGTCTGGCCGAAGGTCTCCTCCGCCCCCGTGTGCACGAAGACGTCCATCGCGGCGTAGGCGGCGGCGAGCTCGCGGCCGCCGACCCGTCCGAGCCAGGTCACGGGCATGCCCGACAGGGCGCGGCGCGCCGAGGCCTGCCCGGGACCGTCGCCCGCGACGAGGAAGCGCACGCCGGGCATCCCGCGGAGGGCCGACAGCCTCTCCAGCTGCTTCTCCGGGGCGATGCGCCCGACGTACCCGACGACCGTCTCGCCGCCGGGGGCCGCACGACGGCGGAGGGCGACGGCATCCTCCATGGCGCGGTTGCGGGGGTGGTACCGGTCGAGGTCCACGCCGCGGCCCCAGCGGGCGACGCGCTCCACGCCCGCCGCGGCGAGGTCCGCCGCGGCGGCGCTCGAGGGCGCGAGGGTGAGGTCGGCACCCTGGTGGATCCACCGGACGAGCCGCCACACGTACGGCGCCGTCGCCGCGAGCCCGTTCCGGCGCGCGTAGCCCGCGACGTCCGTCTGGAACACGGCGACGGAGGGCGCCTCGATGCGCGTCGCGGCCGCGATGGCCTGCGCGCCGAGGAAGAGCGGGGAGGCCGCGTGCAGCACGTCGGGCGCGAAGTCGGTGAGCAGGCGCAGCACGTGCGGGCTCGGGATGCCGACGGGGAACTGGCGGTACGCGATGGCGGGGACGCCGTGCACGCGGAAGCCGGCGAACTCGGCCGGTGCGCCGGCGTCGGGCGCGATGACGAGGACCTCGTGGCCGCGGTCCCGCAGGTGCTCGAGCACTCGGCAGACGCTCGTGGTGACGCCGTTGACGGTGGGGAGGAAGCTCTCGCTGACGACGGCTACGCGCATGCCCCCGACGCTAGGCACGGGCGCCGTCCCGGCCGCCGCGCGGCCGTGAACGCCCCGTTGCGGGTGCGTGAACTCGCCGCATCCGGACGCCTCCCAGGCTGCCGATAGGGTGGGCGCATGACCGAGCAGACGAGCGCGATCTCCCGTTTCTACAGCGTGATCCCCGCGGGGGGCGTGGGCTCCCGGCTCTGGCCGCTGTCCCGCGCGGACGCCCCGAAGTTCCTCCACGACCTCACCGGCTCCGGCCGCACCCTGCTGCGCGACACGTGGGAGCGGCTCGCCCCCCTCTCCGGCGCCGACCGGATCATGGTCGTCACGGGCCGCGCGCACCGCGCCGCCGTGGAGGCCCAGCTGCCCGAGCTCGCCGACCCCAACGTGGTCCTGGAGAGCGAGGGGCGCGACAGCACCGCGGCCATCGCGCTGGCCGCCGCGATCCTCGAGCGCCGGGAGCCCGGCGTCATCATCGGCTCCTTCGCCGCCGACCACGTGATCGCCGACCCGGACCGCTTCCGGGACACCGTGCGCGAGGCCGTCATCGCGGCCGACGCCGGCTACATCACCACCATCGGAATCACGCCCACCGAGCCCGCGACGGGCTTCGGCTACATCCACACGGGCAAGGCGCTGAGCATCCCCGACGCACCGCACGCATTGGAGGTCGCGTCGTTCGTGGAGAAGCCGAGCATCGGCGTCGCGCGCGGCTACGTGAAGGGCGGGACGCACCTCTGGAACGCGGGCATGTTCATCGCCCGCGCCGACCGGCTCCTCGAGGAGCTCGGCCGCACCGAGCCCGAGCTGCTGAAGGGCGTCCTGGAGCTCGCCGAGGCGTGGGACACCGCCGACCGCGGCGTGGTCGTCGACCGCGTCTGGCCGAACCTCAAGAAGATCGCCATCGACTACGCCGTCGCGGAGCCGGCCGCCGCACGCGGTGCGCTCGCCGTGATCCCCGGCACGTTCACGTGGGACGACGTGGGCGACTTCGCCTCCGTCGCCAAGATGCACTCCAGCGGGCGGAAGTCCGACCTCGTCATCCTCGGCGAGGACGCCCGCGTGCTCTCGGACGCGTCGAGCGGCATCGTCGTGGCCAACAGCAAGCGCGTCATCAGCCTCATCGGCGTACGCGACATCGTCGTGGTCGACACCCCCGACGCGCTGCTGGTCACCACGAAGGAGAACGCCCAGCGGGTGAAGAGCGTGGTGGACGCGCTCAAGCTCAGCGGCGGGACGGACGTCCTGTAACGAAGGGGCAACGATCCCCCCGGGCGGTCTCCGGGGCCTCCGAGGCGCCGGATCCCCGCCGTTAGATTCCGGGGATGCCCCGCACCCGCCGCGCCGTCCGCGCCGCCAGCCTGCCCATCGCCCTCCTCGCCGCCGCGGCCCTCGCCGGCTGCGGCGCGGCGCCCGATCCCTCCGCCAGCGGCACCGCGTCCGCGAGCGACTACTGCGCCCGCATGGTCACCAACTCCGGCGGGCTCCAGGACCGGTCCTTCAACCAGTCGAGCTGGGAGGGCCTGGAGCGCGCGGAGCAGGAGCTCGGCATCGAGGCCGACGTCCTCGTGTCCACCTCCGAGACCGACCTCGGGCCGAACGTCGAGCAGGCGGTCGGCACCGGCTGCGGCTTCGTCCTCACCGTCGGCTACGAGCTGGCGGAGGCGACCGCGGCCGCGGCGGCCGAGAACCCCGACGTCCACTTCTCCATCGTCGACGAGGTCGTCGACGCCCCCAACGTCAAGCCGCTCGTGTTCGACACCGCGCAGGCCTCCTACCTCGCGGGCTACCTCGCGGCGGGCGTGAGCGAGACCGGCAAGGTCGGCACGTTCGGCGGCGGCAACCAGCCGCCCGTCACCCTGTTCATGGACGGCTTCGTCGACGGCGTCGCCGCCTACAACCAGGCGCACGGCACGCAGGTCGTCGCGCTCGGGTGGGATGCCGCGGCGCAGGACGGCACGTTCACGGGCGACTTCGAGGACGTCGCCAAGGGCCAGACCACCACGCAGAACCTGCTCGACCAGGGCGCGGACGTCATCATGCCCGTCGCGGGGCAGGTGGGGGAGGGCGCCGCGTCCGCGATCCTGCAGCACGGCAGCGGCAAGCTCATCTGGGTCGACAACGACGGCTACGACACCCTCCCGGCCGAGTACCGACCGCTCCTCCTGACGAGCGTGCTCAAGGACACGGGCCAGGCGGTGGTCGACATCGTCGGCGACGACGCCGAGGGCACCTTCTCCTCTGAGCCGTACGTGGGCACGCTGGAGAACGGCGGCGTCGGCCTCGCCGGTTACCACGACCTCGCGGCCTCCGTCCCCGCCGAGCTGCAGGCGGAGCTCGACGCCCTGGAGGCGCGGATCGTCTCCGGCGAGGTCGAGGTGCGGTCCGTCTCGACCCCGTAGCAGAGCCCGCGTTTCGGCGGGGTTTCGGCCTCGTCGCGGATCGGTAACGCTTGCGCCACGGAGGCCGCCGAGGGCCTCGGGAGCATTCCCGCGCATGGGTAACATGAAGCCACATCGCCCGGCGGACCCGGGCTGCAACTGGAGGCCACAGTGACCATCACCACCCGAAAGGCCGCCCTCGGCGGTCTCGCCGCCGTCGGCATCACCGCGCTCCTCGCGGGCTGCGGCGCCGCCCCGGAGTCCACGAGCGGGGGTGCGAGCGGGGAGACGGACAGCGACCTCCTCACCTGCATGGTCTCCGACTCCGGCGGATTCGACGACAAGTCGTTCAACCAGCTCGGCTTCGAGGGCCTCAACAAGGCCGTCGACGACCTGGGCCTGCCGGCGCCGAAGCCGGTCGAGTCCGCCGCGGAGACCGACTTCGCGCCGAACCTCACCAACCTCGCCGACCAGGGCTGCGGCCTCATCGTCACGGTCGGCTTCCTGCTGGCCGACGCGACCAAGGAGGCGGCAGCGGCCAACTCCGACATCGAGTACGCGATCATCGACGACGCGTCCATCGACGCGCCGAACGTGAAGCCCATCACGTTCAACACCAGCGAGGCCGCGTTCCTCGCGGGCTACGCGGCGGCGGCCTACTCGAAGACCGGCACCGTCGGCACCTTCGGCGGCCTGCAGATCCCGACCGTCACGATCTTCATGGACGGCTTCGTGGACGGCGTCGCCTACTTCAACGAGCAGAAGGGCGCCGACGTCAAGGCCATCGGCTGGGACGTCGCCAGCCAGAGCGGTTCGTTCACCGGCGAGTTCGTCGCGAACCAGACGGCCAAGACGGCCGCGCAGACGCTCATCGACCAGGGCGCGGACGTCATCATGCCCGTCGGCGGTCCGATCTTCCTGAGCGCCGGCGAGGCCATCCGCGACTCCAGCGACAAGCAGGTCGTCATGGTGGGCGTCGACTCCGACGCGTACGAGACCGCGCCCGACCTCAAGGACCTCTTCCTCACGTCGGTGCTCAAGGGCATCGACGCGGGCGTCGAGGACGTCGTGAAGACCGCCGCCGACGGCGCGTTCGACGCGACGCCGTACGTCGGCACGCTCGAGAACGGCGGCGTGGACATCGCCCCGTTCCACGACTACGAGTCCGAGGTCCCCGCGGAGCTCTCCGGCGAGCTGGACGCCATCAAGGCCGGCATCATCGACGGCTCCATCACCGTCGAGTCGCCGTCGTCGCTCACGGAGTAGCGACGCCGCCGACGAAGTAGCATCGAACGCACCGCGGGGGGATCGGCAGTCGCCGGTCCCCCCGCCGCGTGCTCACCCGTCCCACCGAACAGATTGATCCGATGAAGCTCGAACTGCGGGGCATCACCAAGCGCTTCGGCGCGCTGGTGGCCAACGACCACATCGACCTCGTCGTCCACCCGGGCGAGATCCACTGCCTCCTGGGTGAGAACGGCGCGGGCAAGTCCACGCTGATGAACGTGCTCTACGGCCTGTACCAGGCCGAGGAGGGCGACATCCTCCTCGACGACCGGGTGGCGCGCTTCGCCGGGCCCGGCGACGCCATGGCCGCCGGCATCGGCATGGTGCACCAGCACTTCATGCTGATCCCCGTGTTCACGGTCGCGGAGAACGTCATGCTCGGCCACGAGGAGACGAAGCTCGGCGGCCGGCTCGACCTGGCGGGAGCCCGCGCGAAGGTGCGCGAGATCTCGGCGAGGTTCGGCTTCGACGTCGACCCGGACGCGCTCGTCGCGGACCTGCCCGTCGGCGTCCAGCAGCGCGTCGAGATCATCAAGGCCCTGTCGCGCGACGCGGAGGTGCTCGTGTTCGACGAGCCCACCGCCGTGCTCACGCCGCAGGAGACCGACGAGCTCATGGTCATCATGAAGCAGCTCCGGGATGCCGGCACCGGCATCGTCTTCATCACGCACAAGCTGCGCGAGGTGCGCGAGGTCGCGGACCGCATCACCGTCATCCGGCTCGGGAAGGTGGTCGGCGAGGCCGAGCCCACCGCGAGCAACGCGGAGCTCGCGTCCCTCATGGTGGGCCGCAGCGTGTCGCTCACGGTCGCCAAGGACCCCGCGACGCCCAGCGCCGCCGCCCTCGTCGTGCGCGACCTCACCGTCATCGACGCGTCCGGACAGGTCGTCGTCGACGGCGTCAGCTTCGACGTCCACGCGGGGGAGATCCTCGCCATCGCCGGTGTGCAGGGCAACGGCCAGACCGAGCTGACCGAGGCGATCCTGGGCCTCCAGCCGCGCGTGTCCGGCACCATCGACCTCGACGGCACCCGGCTCACGGGCCGCTCCGTCCGCCGCGTGCTCGACGCCGGAGTGGGCTTCGTGCCCGAGGACCGCAACGAGGACGGGCTCGTCGCCGAGTTCACCATCGCCGAGAACCTCATGCTCGACCGGTCCGACAGCCCGCCCTTCGTGGTCGCCGGATCCCTGAAGCTCGGCTACCTCGACGAGTTCGCCCGCGACCGCGTGCGTGAGTTCGACATCCGGACGCAGGGCATCGACACCCACGTCGGCCGCCTGTCCGGCGGCAACGCGCAGAAGGTCGTCCTCGCGCGCGAGCTCAGCCGGGACCTCCGCCTCTTCGTCGCCGCGCAGCCCACGCGCGGCCTCGACGTCGGGTCGATCGAGTTCGTGCACACCCGCGTCGTCGAGACGCGCGACCGCGGCCTGCCCGTCATCGTCGTCTCCACGGAGCTCGACGAGGTGGCGGCGCTCGCCGACCGCATCGCCGTCATGTACCGCGGCGGCATCGTCGGGATCGTGCCCGGCGACACCCCGCGCGACGTGCTCGGCCTCATGATGGCCGGCGAGGTCCCGGCATCCGTCTCCACCACCACGACCGCCGGAGGGCGCACCGCATGACCGACGACACCCGACGTCCCGAGGGCCACGGCCCGGCGGACCCGTCCGCGGGGCAGCTGCCCGCCTCCGGTCGCGAGGCAGGATCGGTGGGCGACCCCACGCGCTCGGAGGCGCCGGCCGGCGTCCCCGCCGCGGCGACCGCCGCGCCCGCCGACGCGAGCCCGGGGGAGGGCCCCGAGGGGTCGCGCGCCGGACAGGTCCTCCGCGAGATCGCGAGCGGCAGCGCGCTGCTCTCCGTCCTCGCGGTCGTGCTCTCCCTGGTGGTCGGCGCGCTCCTCATCGCCGTCACCGACGAGGCGACGCAGGAGGCGGCCGGGTACTTCTTCAGCCGCCCGCTCGACACCCTCCGCGCGGGATGGGACGCCGCGTCCGGCGCCTACTCGGCGCTCTTCCAGGGCTCGGTGTACAACTTCCGCCGCCCCGGGTTCGCCAACGGGATCAAGCCGCTCACCGAGACGCTCACCTTCGCGACGCCGCTGATCGCGGCCGGCCTCGGCGTGGCCATCGCGTTCCGCGTCGGCCTGTTCAACATCGGCGCCCGCGGCCAGATGCTCATCGCCGCCGCGTGCGCCGGCTGGGTCGGCTTCAGCTTCGACCTGCCTCCCGTCGTGCACCTGGTGCTCGCGGTCGCCGCGGGCATCGCGGGCGGCGCCTTCTGGGGCGGGATCGTGGGGCTCCTGAAGGCCCGCACCGGCGCGCACGAGGTGATCGTCACGATCATGCTCAACTACGTCGCGTTCTACCTCATCTCCTACCTGCTCCGGACGCCGGGCCTGCTGCAGGCGCCCGGGTCCAACAACCCGAAGACGCCGGCGATGCTCGACACGGCCGTGTTCCCGCCGCTCCTCGGCGACCAGTACTCGCTGCACGCGGGCTTCCTCGTGGTCGTCGTCGCGACGGTCGTCATCTGGTACCTGCTCAACCGCTCGGGCCTCGGCTTCCGCTTCCGCGCGGTCGGCGAGAACCCGAGCGCGGCGCGGGTCGCCGGCATCGACGTCAAGAGCTCCTACCTCTACGCCATGCTCATCTCGGGCGGCCTCGCCGGCCTCGCCGGGGCGAGCCAGGTGCTCGGCACGGTGACCACGGGCTTCAGCTCGGGCATCGACGCGGGCATCGGCTTCGACGCCATCACCGTGGCCCTGCTCGGCCGCAGCCGGCCGTGGGGCGTCTTCGTCGCGGGGATCCTGTTCGGCGCCTTCAAGGCCGGCGGCTTCTCCATGCAGGCGGCCGAGGGCGTGCCCATCGACATCGTCGTGGTCGTCCAGTCGCTCATCGTCCTGTTCATCGCGGCGCCTCCGCTCGTGCGGGCGGTCTTCCGCCTCCCCGCGCCGGGCCAGGCCAGGCGCACCACCCGGACCCGGAAGGCGGCGACGGCATCGTGACCGCGACCACCCCCACGACGGCGTCGTCCCCGGCGCACCACGACCCGGCGGCGACCGCGCTCGAGCGCACCGTCGCCACGAGCTGGAAGGCGCCCGTCGCCTTCGGCTTCTTCACCGCGGTCTCGCTCGTCCTGTTCGTGCTCCTCGGCCGCGAGGGCTCGAGCACGTTCGGGCTCTCGACCGGGACGGACCTCATCCAGCTGGCGCCCGTGGTGCTGCCGACCGCCGCCACCGGCGTGGTCGTCACCGTGCTGCTCGCGGCGCTCACCGTGGTGTCCGTGCTGCTCGTGCGCCGCTCCGCGCGGACGCCGCTGTGGTTCACGGCCGTCTTCGCGGTCCTCTTCCTCGTCGCGTTCCTCACCTGGGCGTCGGCGGGCCAGACGATCCCGGTGCCGGGTCTCCTCGTCGGCACCGTGAGCCTCTCGGTGCCGCTCATCTTCGGCGCCCTCGGCGGGGTGCTCTCGGAGCGCGTCGGCGTCGTCAACGTCGCCATCGAGGGCCAGCTGCTGGCGGGGGCGTTCGTGTCCGCGGTGGTCGCGTCGATCACGGGCCAGCCGCTGATCGGGCTCGTGGCCGCGATGGTGGCCGGCATGCTCGTCTCGTTCGTGCTCGCCGCCTTCGCCATCAAGTACCTGGTCGACCAGGTCATCGTCGGCGTCGTGCTCAACGTGCTGGTCACGGGCCTCACGAGCTTCCTGTTCTCGCAGGTGCTCTCGGCCGACCCCGGCACGTTGAACTCGCCGCCGCGCTTCGACCGCATCGACATCCCGGTCCTCGGTCAGATCCCCGTCATCGGCCCGGTCCTGTTCCGGCAGACGATCATCGTCTACCTCATGTACGTGGCCGTGTTCCTCGTCTGGTTCTGCCTGTTCCACACGCGCTGGGGGCTCCGCCTCCGCGCGGTGGGCGAGCACCCGCAGGCTGCCGACACCGTGGGCATCAAGGTCGCCGCCACCCGGTTCTGGAACGTGTCCCTCGCGGGCGCGATCGCCGGGCTCGGCGGGGCGTTCTTCACGCTCGGCTCCGTCGGCGCGTTCAACAAGGAGATGACGGCGGGCGCCGGGTTCATCGCGCTGGCCGCGGTCATCTTCGGCCGGTGGGATCCGCTGCGCGCCACGCTCGCGGCCCTCCTGTTCGGCTTCGCGAGCAACCTGCAGAACGTCCTCGGCGTCATCGGGTCGCCCGTGCCGAGCGAGTTCATGCTGATGCTGCCGTACGTCGTGACCATCGCCGCGGTCGCCGGACTGGTGGGGCAGGTGCGCGGTCCCGCAGCGGCCGGCAAGCCCTACGTGAAGTCGTGAGCGGCGTCGAGCCCGTGGAGTCGGGCGGCATCGACTGGGGCTCCCTCCGCGCGGCAGCCCACGACGCCATGCAGCGCGCGTACGTGCCCTACTCCCGCTTCCCCGTGGGCGTCGCGGCCATCGCCACCGACGGCCGCGTCATCACCGGCTGCAACGTGGAGAACGCGTCCTACGGCCTGACCCTGTGCGCCGAGTGCGCCCTCGTCTCCGTCCTGCACCTCACGGGCGGCGGCCAGCTGGTGGCGTTCACGTGCGTGGACGGCGACGGCAACATCCTCATGCCGTGCGGGCGCTGCCGTCAGCTGCTGTTCGAGCACGCGGTGCCGGGCATGCTGCTGGAGACCGTCTCGGGCGTCCGCACCATCGACGAGGTCCTGCCCGACGCCTTCGGGCCGAGGACGCTGGACGCGTACGGGAACCGGGCATGAGCGCCGCGTTCGACGTCGTCGACCTGATCCGGGCCAAGCGCGACGGAGGCCGGCTCTCGACCGCCGAGATCGACTGGCTGGTCGCGGCCTACACCGACCGCTACGTGGCCGACGAGCAGATGGCCGCCCTCGCGATGGCGATCCTCCTGCGCGGCATGGACCGCGCCGAGATCCGCGACCTCACCCTCGCCATGATCGCGAGCGGCGAGACCCTCGACTTCTCCGGGCTCGGCAAGCCCACGGTGGACAAGCACTCCACGGGCGGCGTGGGCGACAAGATCACGCTGCCGCTCATGCCGCTGGTCGCCTCCTACGGGGTCGCCGTGCCGCAGCTCTCCGGCCGGGGGCTCGGCCACACCGGCGGCACGCTCGACAAGCTCGAGTCGATCCCCGGCTGGCGCGCCGACCTCAGCACCGAGGAGATGGTGCAGCAGATGCGGGACCACGGCGGCGTGATCTGCGCCGCGGGCACCGGTCTCGCACCCGCGGACAAGCGCCTCTACGCGCTCCGCGACACCACGGGCACGGTCGAGGCGATCCCGCTCATCGCGTCGAGCATCATGAGCAAGAAGATCGCCGAGGGCACGGGCGCGCTCGTGCTCGACGTGAAGTACGGGTCCGGCGCCTTCATGACCGACATCGACCGGTCCCGGGAGCTGGCGCGCACCATGGTGGAGCTCGGCACCGACGCGGGGGTGCGGACCACCGCGCTCCTCACCGACATGGACGTGCCGCTCGGCCTCGCCATCGGCAACGCCAACGAGGTGCGCGAGTCCGTCGAGGTGCTCGCGGGCGGGGGGCCGGCCGACGTCGTGGAGCTGACGCTCGCGCTCGCGCGGGAGATGCTCGCCGCCGTCGGCATGCCCGACGCCGACGTGGAGGACGCCCTCCGCGACGGCCGCGCCATGGACTCCTGGCGCGCCACAGTGCGCGCGCAGGGCGGGGACCCGGACGCCGCGATGCCCGTGGCGCGCGAGACCCACGTCGTGAGGGCCGAGCGCGACGGCGTGCTCGTGCAGCAGGACGCCCTGCCCTTCGGCATCGCCGCGTGGCGCCTGGGCGCGGGCCGCGCACGCCAGGGGGACGCCGTGCAGCACGCCGCGGGCGTCGACCTCCACGCGAAGCCCGGGGATCCGGTGCGTCGCGGCGAGCCGCTCTTCACGCTGTCGACCGACGAGCCGGCGCGCTTCGCCCGGGCGCTCGAGTCGCTCGAGGGCGCCTACCGCGTCGGCGATCCCGACGAGCACGTCGCGCGCGGCCCGCTCGTGCGCGAGCGCATCACCGCCGAGGACTGATCCGGGCCGTCCGGTCGCTCCACGCCGGCGGCCGGACAGCCGGACGGACCCGGGCGCCGCCGTCCTCGGATGGGCGGGTCAGCCGATCCGCTCGAGGGCGTCGACGACCACGTCCCAGAATCCCGCGTGGTCGAGCTCCACGGCCACCTGCGTCGTGCAGTCGGCGGGAGCGGGCCGGCGGAGGTCGGTCACCGTCATGCCGGTGGTGTGCGTGCCGCTGAGCTCCACCGACACGGGCGCCCGACGGACGGACACCAGGCGCCGGTCGATGACGCGCGCGACCGCGCACGGGTCGTGCACGGGCGGGCTCGGGAAGTCCTGCCGGTCGTGGTACGCCCGCCCGTACGACTCCAGGGAGTCGACGACGAAGCGCGCCGCCGGGGTCCCGAGGGCGGCGATGCGGTCCATCACCTCCGGGGTGGCGGTGGCCTGGTAGGTGAGGTCGAGGCCGACCATGGTCACGGGCCAGGACTCGCCGAACACGATGTGCGCCGCCTCGGGGTCGACGGCGATGTTGAACTCGGCGACGGCGGTGCTGTTGCCCGCGTGGTAGCCGCCGCCCATGAGCACGACCTCCTTCACGCGCTCCACGATGCGCGGCTCGCGGCGGACGGCCAGGGCGATGTTGGTGAGGGCCCCGAGCGGCACGAGGGTGATCTCTCCCGGTGCGTGCGCCATGACGGTGTCGATGATGAGGTCCACCGCGTGCCGCGGGTCCAGCTCCACGGTCGGCTCCGGCAGCTCGGGCCCGTCGAGGCCGGACTCGCCGTGGATCTCGGGGGCGGTCATCACCGGGCGCACCAGGGGGCGCCCGCATCCGGCGGCGACGGGCACGTCGTGGATGCCCGCGACGGTCGCGACCGCGAGCGCATTGCGCGTCACCTTGTCGAGGGTCTGGTTGCCCGCCACGGTGGTGATGCCGACGAGCTCGACCTCGGGGCTGCCGTGCGCGAGCATCAGGGCGAGGGCGTCGTCGTGCCCCGGGTCGCAGTCGATCAGGATCTTGGTGCGCACGGGTCCTCCGGGTTCGATGGGGACCCGCCATCTGCGTCGCGCACCGATGATCAGTGCGCTCACGAACTCGGCGCGGGCCCCGTCGAGGCTAGTAGATTCGACCCATGACGATCGCTCCCGAGGACTCCACGCTGCCCGGCGGAGGGTCGTACCGCGACCTCCCCAAGGTCTCCCTGCACGACCACCTCGACGGCGGGCTCCGCCCCGCGACCATCCTCGAGCTCGGGGCCGCCGCCGGCATCGAGCTGCCCGCGCAGGACGCGGACGCGCTCGGCGAGTGGTTCCGCACCAGCGCCGACTCGGGATCGCTCGTGGACTACCTGAAGACCTTCGACGTCACCATCGACGTGATGCAGACCGAGGAGCACCTCGCCCGCGTCGCCCGCGAGTTCGTCGAGGACCTCGCGGAGGACGGCGTGGTCTACGGCGAGGTCCGCTGGGCCCCCGAGCAGCACCTCACCGCCGGCCTGTCGCTCGACGCGGTCGTCGAGGCCGTGCAGGCGGGCATCGAGGAGGGCGTCCGCGGCGTCGAGGAGGCGGGCGGCTCCATCCGCGTCGGCCAGCTCGTCAGCGCCATGCGCCACCTCGACCGCGGCACCGAGATCGCCGAGCTCGCCATCCGCCACCGCGACCGCGGCGTCGTCGGCTTCGACATCGCCGGCCCCGAGGCGGGCTTCCCGCCGTCGCGCATGCAGGGCGCGTTCGACCTGCTCGCGCGCGAGTGGATGCCCCGCACCATCCACGCGGGCGAGGCCGACGGCCTCGAGTCCATCCGGGGCGCACTCCTCGACGGCCGGGCGCTGCGGCTCGGCCACGGGGTCCGCATCGCCGAGGACATCGAGATCGACAGCGAGGAGGGCGAGGACGTGTTCGTCACCCTCGGCACGCTCGCCCAGTGGGTCAAGGACCGCGGCATCCCGCTGGAGCTCAGCCCGTCGTCGAACCTGCAGACCGGCGCCATCGAGGCGTGGGGCGACGCGATGCGCGACCACCCGTTCGACCTGCTCTACCAGCTGGGCTTCGCCGTCACGGTGAACACCGACAACCGCCTGATGAGCGGCACGTCCCTCAGCCGCGAGCTCGCCCTGCTCACCGACGCCTTCGCGTACGACCTCGACGACCACGAGGCCTTCCAGCTGAACGCGGCCGCGGCGGCGTTCCTCCCGCTCGAGGAGCGCGAGGCGCTCGCCGACATCGTCTCCGACGGGTTCGCCCGCCTGTAGCCGCGCGGCCGCACGGCCCGCATCCCGTCCACCCGTCAGGCAGAGAGGCCGCTCCCCGTGCTCCCACCGCTCCCGGACGACGCCGTCACCATCGGCGCCGCGGCCGACGACTGGCGCGCCGCCGTGCGCCTCGCCGGCGACGCGCTGGTGCGATCCGGCGCGGCCACGGCCGACTACGCCGACGCCATGATCCGGGTGATCGAGGAGTTCGGCGCCTACGTGGTCATCGCGCCCGGCCTCGCGCTCGCCCACGCGCGTCCCGGGCCGGAGACGCTGGAGGACGGCCTGGCGGTCGTCGTCCTGCGGGACCCCGTGCCCTTCGGCCACGCGCACAACGACCCGGTCGACGTCGTCGTCGGGCTCTCGGTCACCACGGTCGACCGGCACGTGTCGTCCGTCGCGGACCTCGCCAACATCTTCAACGACGCCACCGCCATCCCGCGGCTGCGCGCCGCCACCACCACCGACGAGGTCCGGCGCATCATGGCCGGCGAGGAGAGCGCATGAAGGTCGTCACGATCTGCGGCGTGGGGATCGGCACGTCCGGGATCCTCAAGGTCAACGCCGAGCGGGCGCTGGCCCGCCTCGGCATCGAGGCCGACGTCACGGCGGCCGACCTGGCGAGCGTGGGGACCGTCGCGGAGGACGCGCAGGTCATCCTCACGTCGCCCGAGCTGGTCGACCGCATCGGCGCCACCTACGCGGACGTCGTCGTGATCGACAACTACTTCGACCTCGAGGAGATCTCGGCCAAGCTCGACGCCGCGCTGGGCTGATCCGTCCCGGTCGGCCGTGCCGTCCCGGTCGGCCGTGCCGTCGGGGCGAGTTCTGGCGTCCCGGCCCGGTCGTGGTCCGGGATCACGGCCTCGTCCCCGGGCCCTCCCCGCACGACCGCCATGGCCGCGGCGACGAGGGCCGCCGCCACGATGACGGCGGCCGCCGTCAGGGTCGCGGCGGACGGCGCCGTGACGGGCTCGGCCCGCAGCGCCTGCACGGCCACCAGCGCGACGACCGCGAGGTACGCGGCGGCGGCGATCGCCGTCAGCCGCACGCGCACGCGGTCCGGCGCGAGCGCGGGGATCCGACGCCCGGCGGCGCCGAGGACGAGCGCCGCGACGGGCAGGAGCTGCAGCGCGTGCATGCCGACGAAGTGGGGGATCCGCAGGTCGCCCCCGGTCGTGCTCCAGCCGAGGACCGCGAGGCCCGCGCCGCCGTCCGGCCCGCCGACCGTGTGCGCGCCCGACACCCCGTGGAAGTCGGCGAGCTGCGCCGCGGTCGGCGACGTCATCAGGTAGGCGAGGCCCATGCCGACGAGCGCGATCGCGGCGCCGGCGCGGATGCCCAGGGTGACGGCGGGATCCGGGAGCCGCAGCCGGAGCACGGCGAGGGTCGTGAGGAACGTGCAGAGGTACAGCACCGTGATCGAGACGGCCATCACGGCCCACAGCGCGGTGGCGAGGGGCGTGGCGACGAGGAAGTGGCTCGTGGTGCCGGCCGCTGCGGCGCCGACGATCACGGCCTGCTCGACGAGGAGCGCGACCGCGACGACCGTGCCGAGGCGGTGCGCGGCGACGCGGTGCCGGGGGAGCCGCACGATGAGCCAGGCCCACGAGACGGCGTAGACGAGGATCGACAGGGAGAACTTCGCCGGCTTGTCCCACACGGGCGCTCCCGTGACGATGCGGTCGTCGACCATCCGCCCGACGACGCTGACGGCGGCGAGCACGAGCATGACGGCGGCCACGGTCATCAGCGGCCGGTGCCAGGCGTACGCCCGGCGGATCATGCCGCGCCGTCCGTCGCGCCGGCACGGCCGGGCATGGAGACGGTGGCGTGGGCGACGCGTCGGAGCCCCGCGGCGAGCTGGTCGCCGAGCACCGTGCCGACGACCATCAGCTCGGCCATGGCGGTGCGGTCGGCCCGGTGCCGCACGGCGTCGAGGTCGGCCGCGGCCTGGATCCCCGCGGCCTCGGCGTACCGCGCGAGGTAGCCGTCGTCCATGCGGTGCCCCGAGCGCTCGAAGGCGTCCACGGCGCGCGCGGCCTGCGCGCGTCCCGCGTGGCCCTCGAGCACGCACCAGCCGGCGTGCTCGGTGGCGGCGTCGACGCGCGCGAGCGCCTCGGCCGGGGGAGCCTCGGTCGGCGGTGGTCCGGGCGTGAGGGCGTCCTGCGCGACCGCGAAGACGTCCTGCACCTGCCGGGCGTCGTCGTCGAGCACGGCGAGCACCTCGCGGGCCCGCGCGACGGGCAGCCGGCCGACGTCGATGAGGGCGCGGATCAGCCGCACGCGGCGGGCGTGCTCGTCGTCGTAGTCGGTGCGGTTGTCGCTGATGCGGGTGCCCGCGGGCAGGAGGCCCTCGCGCACGTAGTACTTGACCGTGGCGGGGGCCACTCCCGTGGCGGCGGCGAGCTCGGTGATGCGCATGCCGCGAGGCTAGCGCACTGATAGTGCTACTACCGGTGCGGGCGAGGCGAGACCCGCGGGCCCGGCGCGGCCCGCGGATCCGTCTCCGTCAGAGCTCGAGCAGCGCGGGAACGGCCTGCGCGAGGTCGGCGACGATCGCGCGGGCCGCGTCGCGGCGCTCCGCGACGGTGCCGTCGGTGCTCTGCGCGTCGAGGTAGACCTTGATCTTCGGCTCCGTGCCGCTCGGGCGCACGATGAGGCGCGCCCCGTCGCCCAGGTGGAATCGGAGCACGTCGCTCGGCGGCAGGTCGGCCGAGCCCTCCGCGAGATCGTCCATGCGCTCGACCCTCCGCGACCCGATCGAGGCAGGCGGCGACTGCCGCAGCTTCGCCATGATGCGGGGGATGACCGCGAGGTCGGTGACGCGCACCGAGATCTGGTCGCTCGCGAAGGAGCCGAAGCGCTCGGCGAACGCGCGGTCGTAGTCGTCGATGGTCTGGCCGCGGGACTTCAGCAGCAGGACGCCGTGCAGCACCGCGACGGCGGCCGAGATGCCGTCCTTGTCGCTCGTGATCCACGGCGCGACGAGGTACCCCAGGGCCTCCTCGTAGCCGTAGACGAGGTCCGGCACGCGGCTGATCCACTTGAAGCCCGTGAGCGTCTCGCGGTACCCGAAGCCCAGCTCGCGCGCCACGACCTCGAGGGCGGGCGAGGAGACCAGGGACGACGCGAACGTGCCGGTGCCGCCGTCGGCCGCGTAGCGCTCCGCGATGCCGAGGCCGAGGAGCATGCCCACCTCGTTGCCGGAGAGCCGCCGCCAGGCGCCGTGCTCGTCGGCGATCGCGACGGCCAGCCGATCCGCGTCGGGGTCGTTGGCGATGATGAGCTCCGCGTCCGACTCCACGGCCGCCTGGAACGCCAGGTCGAGCGCGCCCGGCTCCTCCGGGTTCGGGAAGTCGACGGTGGGGAAGTCGGGGTCGGGATCCGCCTGGGCGGCGACGAGCACCGGCCGGTCGACGCCCACCGCGTCGAACACGCGCGCCGCCGTCTCCCACCCGACGCCGTGCAGCGGCGTGTAGACCCAGGTGAGCGGCGCGAGCGGGGCGGCGAACAGGGCCGCGGTCTCCTCCACGTAGGAGTCGACGAGCGACTCCGGCGCCAGGGAGAAGTCGTCGGCGACGGGCAGCTGCTGCACCGTGCGCTCGCCGGCGGCCTTGTGGATGAAGGCGGCGATGTCGCGGTCCGCGGGGCTGACGATCTGGGCGCCGTGGTCCTCGTCCCCGAGGTAGACCTTGTAGCCGTTGTCCCGGGCCGGGTTGTGCGAGGCCGTGACCATGACCCCGGCGCTCACCGCGAGGTGCTTGACGGCGTACGCGAGCACGGGCGTCGGCAGCGCGCGGGGGAGCAGCACCGTGCGCACGCCCGCGCCGGCCATGATCCGCGCCGTGTCCTCGGCGAAGACGCGCGAGTTGTGCCGGCCGTCGTAGCCGATGACGATGCTCGGGCGGGGGCTGCGGCTGCGCAGGTAGTCGGCGAACCCGGCCGCCGCCTGCGAGACGAGCACGCGGTTCATGCGGTTGGGTCCCGCCCCCAGCTCGCCGCGGAGGCCCGCGGTGCCGAACTGGAGGCGCGTCTGGAACCGGTCGCGGAGGCCGGCCGCCGCCTGCTCCCGGTCGGCCGCGGAGATGGCGGGCACCGACCCGTCGAGGGCGGCGAGCAGCTCGTCGACCTCGGCGCGGGTGACCGGATCCGGGTCCTGGGCCTGCCACGCGCGCGCCGCGGCGACCAGCGCCGGCGTCTCCTCGCGGCTCACAGGGCGCCCACGATGCGGGCGAGGATCCCGCCGATGCGGCCCTCGGCGGCGCGGCCCGCCTCGATGACCTCCTCGTGGCTGAGCGGGGTCTCCTGGATCCCCGCGGCGAGGTTCGTGATGAGCGACATGCCGAGCACCTCCATGCCCGCCTCGCGGGCGGCGATGGCCTCGAGCGCGGTCGACATGCCCACGATGTGCCCGCCGATGGCCTCAGCCATGCGCACCTCCGCAGGCGTCTCGTAGTGCGGGCCGCGGAACTGGCAGTAGACGCCCTCGTCGAGGTCGGGCTCGACCTCGTGCGCGATGGCGCGGAGCCGCGCGGAGTAGAGGTCGGTGAGGTCGACGAACGTGGCGCCCTCGAGCGGCGAGTCCGCGGTGAGGTTGATGTGGTCGCTGATGAGCACGGGCGTGCCCGGCGTCCAGTGGCGCCGGATGCCGCCCGCGCCGTTCGTGAGGATCATCGTGGTGGCGCCGGTCGCCGCCGCGGTGCGGACGCTGTGCACGACCCGGCGGACGCCGTGGCCCTCGTAGTAGTGCGTGCGCGCGCCGATGACGAGGGCACGCCGACCGGACGGCAGGAGGATGCTGCGCAGCGAGCCGACGTGCCCCTCGAGGGCGGGCTTCGAGAAGCCGACGACCTCCGTGGCGGGGATGGTGGCGGTGGTCTCGCCGAGGAGGTCCGCCGCGCGCCCCCATCCGCTGCCGAGCGTGAGGGCGATGTCGTGGCGCTCGACGCCCGTGAGCTCGGCGATCTGCCGGGCCGCCTCGCGCGCGATCTCCTGGGGGTCGGCGTCGGGCGCCTCGAGGGGGTTGCTGTAGGTCATCCCCCGATCCTAAATGCGCGCCTCGGCGCGGTCCGGGCCGCCGCGGGCCCGGTTCGCGCGGGGGGCGCGGCCTGCGGGATGATGTGCGCATGGGATACGAGTTCGAGGCCACGCAGAGGATCGTCGTGCTCGGAGGCGGTCCCGGGGGATACGAGGCCGCGATCGCCGGCGCGCAGCTCGGCGCCGAGGTGACGCTCGTGGAGCGCGTCGGCGTGGGCGGCTCCGCCGTCATGACCGACGTGGTCCCCTCGAAGACCCTCATCGCCACCGCCGAGGCCACGAACGCGCTCGGCGAGGCAGCCGACCTCGGCGTCCAGTTCTTCTCCCGCGGCGAGCAGAGCCGCCGCCCCGTCCGGCCCGAGGTGGCCGTCAACCTGCAGGCGGTCAACGACCGGCTCCTGCGCCTCGCGCGCCAGCAGTCCGAGGACATGAAGTCGAGCCTCATCCGCGCGGGCGTGCGCATCGTCCAGGGCGAGGGGCGTCTCGACGGCCCGAACCGCGTCGTCGTCTCCACGGGACGCGGCGGCGGCGGCACCGACTTCGACGAGATCGACGCGGACACCACGGTCATCTCCACGGGTGCCAGCCCCCGCATCCTCGACACCGCGCGACCCGACGGCGAGCGCATCCTCACCTGGACGCAGCTCTACACGATGGACTCGGTGCCCGAGCACCTCATCGTCGTCGGATCCGGCGTCACCGGGGCCGAGTTCGCCTCCGCCTACACGGCGCTCGGCGCGAAGGTCACGCTCATCTCCTCCCGCGACCAGGTCCTGCCGGGCGAGGACGCCGACGCGGCCCGCGTCATCGAGGACGTCTTCACGCGCAACGGCATGACCGTGCTCTCGAAGTCCCGTGCCGAGTCGGTCGTGCGCGACGGCGACCGCGTGGTCGCGACGCTGACCGACGGCCGCGTCGTCGAGGGCAGCCACTGCCTCATGGCGGTCGGATCCGTGCCGAACACCGCCGGGATCGGCCTCGAGGAGGCGGGCGTCCAGCTGAGCGACTCCGGCCACATCCGCGTGAACCGCGTGGCGCGCACCTCCGTGCCGAGCGTGTACGCGGCCGGCGACTGCACCACGTTCCTGCCGCTCGCGTCGGTCGCGTCCATGCAGGGCCGCACGGCGGTCTACCACGCGATGGGCGACGCGGTGAGCCCCACCGAGCTCCGCAACGTGACCTCCAACATCTTCACGCAGCCGGAGATCGCCACGGTCGGCTGGTCGCAGAAGCAGATCGAGGAGGGGCTCGCGCAGGGCGACATCTACAAGCTGCCGCTCGCCTCGAACCCCCGCGCGAAGATGCAGAACGTCAAGGACGGCTTCGTGAAGCTGTTCGCGCGCACCGGCTCGGGCACGGTCATCGGCGGCGTGATCGTGGCGCCCAAGGCGAGCGAGCTGATCTTCCCGCTCGCGCTCGCGGTCGAGCACCGTCTCACGGTCGACGACGTCGCCCGGGCGTTCACGGTCTACCCGTCGCTCTCCGGGAGCATCTCCGACGCCGCCCGCGCCATGCACATCGTGCTCTGACGCTCCCACGGCCCGCGCGGCCCGCACGCGACGACGGCCGGTCCCCGCGGGGACCGGCCGTCGTCGCGTGGCGCGGGATCAGACGATGTCGAGCAGGCGGTGCCCGGACGGCACGGTCTGGCCCACCTCGGCGGCGAGGCCCGTGACGGCGCCGTCGCGGTGCGCCGTGAGGGGCTGCTCCATCTTCATGGCCTCGAGCACGACGAGCAGGTCGCCCTTGACGACCTGCTGGCCCTCCTGGACGGCGAGCTTCACGACGGTCGCCTGCATGGGCGACGTCACGGATCCGCCGCCCGAGGTGTCGACCGCGCCGCCCTGCTTGCGCCGGGCGGGCGCCGCGGCACCCCGGCGCGAGGTCGCGGCACCGGCCGCGGGGGCCAGGTCCTCGGGGAGGCTCACCTCGATGCGCTTGCCGCCCACCTCGACGACGACCGTGCGGCGCGCGGGCGCCTCCCCGGCATCCGCGAGGGCACCGGACCAGGGCTCGATGTCGTTGTCGAACTCGGTCTCGATCCAGCGCGTGAAGACCGAGAAGGGCGCGCCGTCCGCCGGGGCGAAGGCCGGGTCGCGCACGATGGCGCGGTGGAACGGCAGCACGGTCGGCAGGCCCTGCACCTCGAACTCGTCGAGGGCGCGGCGCGAGCGCTCGAGGGCGTCCTCCCGACTGGATCCGGTGACGATGAGCTTCGCGAGCAGCGAGTCGAACGCGCCGGAGACCTCGTCGCCCGCGCGGACGCCCGAGTCGACGCGCACGCCGGGACCGCCGGGCGCCTGGAACACGTGCACCGGACCGGGGGCGGGGAAGAAGCCGCGGCCCGGGTCCTCGCCGTTGACGCGGAACTCGAAGGAGTGGCCGCGCGGCGCCGGGTCGTCGTAGTCGATGAGGCCGCCCGCGGCGATGCGGAACTGCTCGCGCACGAGGTCGATGCCCGTGACCTCCTCGGAGATGGGGTGCTCGACCTGCAGGCGCGTGTTGACCTCGAGGAAGGAGATGGTGCCGTCCTGCGCGACGAGGAACTCGCACGTGCCGGCGCCGACGTAGCCGACCTCGCGGAGGATCGCCTTCGAGGCGGCGTAGAGGTGCGCGTTCTGCTCGTCCGTGAGGAACGGGGCCGGCGCCTCCTCCACGAGCTTCTGGTGGCGGCGCTGCAGCGAGCAGTCGCGGGTGGAGATGACGACGACCGTCCCCGCGGAGTCCGCGAGGCACTGCGTCTCCACGTGGCGCGGGCGGTCGAGGTACTTCTCGACGAAGCACTCGCCGCGGCCGAAGGCGGCGACGGCCTCGCGGGTGGCGGACTCGAACAGCTCCGGCACCTCCTCGCGGGTGCGGGCGACCTTGAGGCCGCGGCCGCCGCCGCCGAACGCGGCCTTGATGGCGACGGGGAGGCCGTGCACGTCGACGAAGTCGAGCACCTCGGCGGCCCCGGACACCGGGTTCAGCGTCCCGGGCGCCAGCGGGGCGCCCACCCGCTCGGCGACGTGGCGCGCTGTGACCTTGTCGCCGAGCTGCTCGATGGCGCTCGGCGACGGCCCGATCCAGACGAGGCCGGCGTCGATGACCTGCTGGGCGAAGTCGGCGTTCTCGGCGAGGAAGCCGTACCCGGGGTGCACGGCGTCGGCGCCGGAGCGGCGGGCGATGGAGAGGATCTTGGCGATGACGAGGTAGGTGTCGGCGCTCGTCTGCCCGTCGAGGGCGTAGGCCTCGTCGGCGAGCGTCACGTGCAGCGCGTCGCGGTCCTGGTCGGCGTAGACGGCGACCGAGCCGATCCCCGCATCCCTCGCCGCCCGGATGATGCGGACGGCGATCTCGCTCCGGTTGGCGATGAGGACCTTGTTCACACGCGTCATGGGACCCCAGCCTAGGGTCTGGGATGCGCCCGGCTTCGGAGGGTCGCCACAAACATGCGGCCCCGGCGGGTACGCGCGCCCACAACAGGTCCTCGGGATCCCGCCCCTGGCATGATCGACACATGACGGCACCCGCTCCGGACGACGACGACGCGCGAGGCGCCGCGGCCGACCTCGCCGAGCTCCTGCGGGCCACCGTCGCGGAGCTCCAGGCCCGCGGCGCGCCGGACGAGGCGCTCGCCGAGGTGCGCGTCCCGCGGTCCATCGGCCCCCTCAAGCGCCAGCCGCGGATGGTGCCCGTCGGCCGCGCGTGGCGGCTCGGCGTGCTGCTGCTGTCGGCCGACGGGTCCCTCCGCCGCACCGGGAGCATCACGCGCGCCGTCGAGCCGACCAGGTCGCAGGGCCTCGACTCCGGCGTCGAGGCGCGCAAGGAGGCCCGGCGTCGGGCGGTCCGCTCCTTCGAGGAGGGCGACGCCGTCGACTACGACTGGGAGCCCGTCGACCTCGACGCGGCAGCGCTCGCCCGCGGTTCCGGGCCCCTCTCGCTGCGGGGGCGCGAGCTGCGCGTCCAGTGGGGGCCGAACGCCCACGAGACCCGGCCGCTCGCGGCGTACCTGACCGACCGCATCGAGGTCCTGGGGATGGGCTGAGGCCCCTCGGGGTCAGACCAGGCGCGCCTCGACGGCGCCCGCGCGGTTCCAGAGGTCGGTCCACCCCAGGCCGAGCTCGCGCACGAGGCCGCGGAGGGTCGGCAGCGACAGGCCGACGACCGTGCTCGGGTCGCCCTCGATGCGCTCGATGAACGCCGCCCCGAGGCTGTCGATGGTGAAGCTGCCCGCGACCAGGAGCGGCTCGCCGGTGGCGACGTAGGCGTCGATCTCCTCGTCGGAGACGTCGTCGCGGAACCGCACCTCGGCGACGGCGGCGCGTCCGACGCCGCGCACGATGCGCCCGTCGGCGACCTGGATCAGCCAGTGGCCGGAGTGGAGGCGGCCCTGCCGGCCGCGCTGCGCGCGCCAGCGCTCCGTGGCGCGCTCGGCCGTGTGCGGCTTGCCGTGCACCACGCCGTCGATCTCGAAGGCCGAGTCGCCGCCGAGCACGAGGCCCGTGAGGGGAGCGCCCGCGACGAGCTGCCCGACCACGGCCTCGGCCTTGGCCCGGGCGAGCAGCTGGACCATGTCCACCGGGCCGAGCGGCCCCTGGCGCGCCTCCGCGGCGGCGACGGCGGCGGGCTCGTCGACCGCGGAGGGCAGCACGACGGGCTCGATCCCCGCGGAGCGCAGGAGGGCCAGGCGGGCGGGGGACGTCGAGGCGAGGTGCAGGCGCGTGGGCATGCGGACATGGTGGCACGCGCCCCGGACGACGCCGGGCGCGGCCCGTGTGCGGACGCCGCGCCCGCGTGTGCCAGGGTTGCGGGATGGGTGAGCAGGTGGGCCGCGAGGTCGAGGTGGACGTGACCAACATGGCGCACGGGGGAGTCTCCGTCGCCCGGCACGACGGCCGGGTGATCTTCGTCTCGGACGCGATCCCGGGCGAGCGGGTCCGGGCGCGCATCACGGAGGACGCGAAGAAGTCCTTCTGGCGCGCCGACACCGTCGAGGTCCTCGACGCGTCCCCGCACCGCCGCCCGCACGTCTGGGCCGAGGCCTCCGTCGACCGCGCGCCCGAGGACCGGGTGGGCGGCGCCGAGCTCGGCCACATCGCGCTGGCCCACCAGCGCGAGCTGAAGCGGCAGGTCGTCGTGGACTCCCTGTCCCGCATGGCGGGGGTCGACCGCGACGTCGAGGTGCAGGCGCTGCCGGGCGACGACGAGTCCGACGGCCTCGGCTGGCGCACCCGCGTGAGCCTCCACGTCGACGACGACGGCACGGTCGGCCCCTACGCCTCGCGCTCGCACCGCGTCATCCCCGTCACGTCGCTGCCGCTCGCCACCGAGGGCGTCAACGGCGCCGCGCCGTTCGGCCAGCGCTTCCCGGGCGTCGAGGGCATCGACCTCGTCGCGCCCGCGGACGGCCACGTGCGCATGCTCCTCATCGACGGCAAGCCCCAGCGCCGGGACACGATCACGGAGCGCGTCCGCGACCGCGAGTTCCGGCTGGAGGCGGGCGGCTTCTGGCAGGTGCACCGCCGCGCCGCCGAGACGCTGTACGACGCCGTCCAGTCCTCCATCGACGAGGCCCTGTTCGACCCGCGGGCCGCCAACCTCGACCTCTACGGCGGGGTCGGGCTGCTCGCCGCCGCCGTGGGCGACCGCTTCGGCGACACCGTCCGCATCACGAGCGTCGAGAGCGACGAGGTCGCCACCGAGTTCGCGGGGGACAACCTCGCGGAGTGGGTGGGCGCCGCGTCCCTCACGGCGCGCGTGGACCGCTACCTCCAGGGGCTGGCGCGCACGGCGAGTCCCGCCGAGCGCCGCCGCCTCCAGGGCGCGACGGTCGTGCTCGACCCGCCGCGCGCGGGCGCCAAGAAGGTCGTCGTCGACGCGCTCGCGGAGCTGCACCCGGCCCAGGTCGTCTACGTGGCCTGCGATCCCGTGGCGCTCGCCCGCGACGTGTCGCTCTTCGCGGAGCGCGGCTACGAGCTCCGGTCGGTGCGCTCGTTCGACCTCTTCCCGCACACCCACCACGTCGAGAGCGTCGCCGTCCTGGTGCCCGCCGCCTCCTGACCGGGCCCTCCGCGGCCTCGGGAGCCGGCCGGTCGGGCGATACAGTGTCCTCGGGGACCGTCGGCGAACGACGGCAGAGGCGATGACGGGGGAGCCGGATGACCGAGACCACGCAGGGACCCGCTCCGGCGGCCGAGGGCCGTCCACCCGTCCGGGTCGCCGTGGTCGACGACCACGAGTCGGTGCGCCTCGGCCTCAAGGCCGCGTGCCTCGACGCCGGGTACGACTTCATCCTCGCCGCGGCGGACGCGCGCGAGCTCGTCGAGGGGCTCGTCGGGCGCGAGTGCGACGTGGTCGTCCTCGACCTGTCGCTCGGCGACGGCTCGACGGTCACCGACAACGTGAAGGCCGCCCAGGGCACGGGCGCGGCCGTCCTCGTCCACAGCATCGCCGACCGGGTCGCGAGCGTCCGCGAGGCGCTGGCCGCCGGCGCCGCGGGCGTGATCCCCAAGTCGTCCGCCACGCAGACCGTGATGGCGGCCATCGCCACGGTCGCGCGCGGCGACGTGCTCAACAACCTCGAGTGGGCGACCGCCATCGACGCCGACCGCGACTTCGCGAAGGCCCAGCTCGGGCGCCGCGAGCGCGACGTCCTGCACCTCTACGCGTCCGGCCTGCCGCTGAAGCTCGTGGCCCAGCAGCTCGGCATCGCGAACAGCACGGCGCGCGAGTACCTCGACCGGATCCGCGTGAAGTACGTCGAGGTCGGCAGGCCCGCGCCCACCAAGGTCGACCTCCTCCGCCGCGCCGTCGAGGACGGCATCCTCCCGGGACTGGACCAGGACGGCGGCGATGCCCGCTAGGCCACCGGCCAGCGCGCCGCGTCCCGCGGCACCCGTCACGCGCGCCCTCGCCGGCGCGCCGCCGCGCACCCCCGGCAACCCCATCAGCCTCGCCCGCATCGAGACGATCCTCGGCCGCGGTGCGGGCGCGTTCGGCCTGCTCTTCGCCCTCCAGTCGGTGCAGGTCATCAGCCAGCAGCTGGACGTCATGCGCCCGGCCTGGAGCATCGCGTTCCTGACGGCCTTCTTCGGGGGCCTCGTCTGGACGTGCGTCGCCGGCGCCATCCGCCGCGGCGTCGTGCCGGCGCATGCGACCGTCGCCCTCGTCTTCGTCGTCGCGCTCGCCACGTGGCCGTTCGCGATCGAGCCGGCGACCTACGCGACCACGCCGCAGCCGTTCCTGTACCAGGAGCTCACGGTCGCGACGACGTGCGCCGCCATGGCGTTCCGGCTCTGGATCGCCGTCCTCTACACGGTCGCCGTCCCACTGTCCCTCGGCTTCCTCGAGGTGATCGTGCGCCAGGGCGTCATCACGCCCCTCGACTCGTTCCTGCAGGTCCTGTACTCGATCATCCTCGGCGGGTCCGTCCTGATGCTCGTCACGGTGCTCCGCCAGGCCGCGCTCGGCGTGGACTGGGCGCAGGGGACGGCGCTGACGCGGTACTCGCACGCGGTGCGGCAGCACGCCACGGAGGTCGAGCGCGTGCAGGTCGACGCGATCGTGCACGACAGCGTCCTCACGACCCTGCTCTCGGCGGCGCGCACCGTGGACCCGGCCGCGCGCGCCCTCGCCGCGACCATGGCCGCGAACGCCATGGGGCACCTCGCCGCGGCGGAGCAGGGGACGGACGACGATGCCTCCGTGCCGCTCCGCGCCGTGACCAAGCGCATCGTGGACGCGGCGTCCGCGCTCTCCGCCCCGTTCGTGCTCGAGACGCGCGACCTCGGCACGCGCACCGTGCCGGTCGCCACGGCGGAGGCCGTCTACTCCGCGGCCGTGCAGGCGATGATGAACAGCCTCCAGCACGCCGGGACCTCGGCGGAGACCATCACCCGCCGGCTCGTGATCTCGGGCCACGGCGACGAGGGGGTGGCCATCGACGTCGTCGACGACGGCGCGGGCTTCGACCAGCGCCGCATCCCCACGGAGCGCCTGGGGCTGCGCGTGTCCATCAAGGAGCGCGTCGCGCAGGCCGGCGGCCTCGTGACCATCGAGTCGGCGCCGGGCGAGGGCACCGCCGTGCGGATCCGCTGGCCGGCGCCCGAAGGCGCCGCGGCGTCCGCGCCCGCCGTCCCGCCGATCCCCGGCGACGTCGTCCCGGACGCGGCCGCCGCGCGTCCGCAGGCACGCCCCGAGCGGGCGGGGGACCGCGCATGATCGTCGTCCCGCGCTCCATCATCCTCGGCCTCGCGGCCCTGTTCTCCGCGTACCACGTGGTCCTGGCACTGGTCGCGATCGCGGCCCCCGCAGATCCCGCCGTCACCCTCGTCGCGGTCGCCCTCTACCTCGTCGCGACGACGATGAGCCTCTGGCCGACCAGCCCCACGGTCATGCCCGTGTGGCTCGCGGCGTTCAACCTCGCCGTGGCGACCGTCGTCCCGGTGCTCGTGACGAGCCAGCTCACCGCGGGCTCGGTCCCGTCGTTCTCGACCTGGCACGTCGCGGCGGTCGGGACGCTCATGACCATCACGTCCGCCCGGCGGCGGCAGGGGTTCGCCTGGGCTGGCATCGTCATCCTCGCGGTGCAGATGGTCCTCTGGACGGGCCCCGCGGGCCTCGTCGACTTCGGCGTCACGGGCAGCGCGCTCTGGGTCGCCATCTCCCACGTCCTCGCCCACGCGCTGGCCAAGGCCGCGCGGGACGCCCGCCAGTTCCACCGCGCCGAGCGCGAGGCGGCCGACTGGCAGGCCGCGCAGGAGGCGCACCTCTACGAGCGCCAGTTCCGGCTGCGCCAGACGAGCCGCATGGCGGTCCCGATGCTCCGGCGCATCGTGGAGACGGGCGGCGACCTGTCGCCGGAGGAGCGGCAGGAGTGCCTCTACCTGGAGGGCGCCATCCGCGACGAGATCCGCGGCCGGACGCTGCTCAACGACGCCGTCCGCGAGCAGGTGATGCTCGCGCGCCGGCGGGGCACGGTCGTCACGCTCCTCGACGAGGGCGGCATCGACGACCTCGACGACGCGACGCGCGACGTCGTGCTCGACCGGCTGGCGGAGGCCGTGCGGGACACCCGGGCGGACAAGATCATCGCCCGCACGGTGCCCGAGGGCTCCGACACGGCGATCACCGTGGTGGGTCTCAGCGTGGCCGGCGACGGCAGCGCGAGCCTCCTGGGGAGCGACGACCTGGACGACGAGGTCGACCTCTGGCTCGAGATCCCGCGCCCGCGCGGCTGATAGCGCCCGTCGAGGCGGCTGGCGCTGTCGACGAGCGTGCTGCCGGTCCGGCGCTGCCGGCGGGTGGTGCTGAGAGGCGCGGGGCCGGTGCCTGCACCGTCCGCCTCCGCGCCTCTCCGGTCATCCCGATGACCCGAGCACCAGGATGATCCGCCCCCTTGGCGTCGTCTGCTCACCACAGTTGGACGACGCCTGTTGACCGACCCGCGATGCGGGTCCCCCAGCAGGACGAGTCTCACGGAACGGGAGGGGCGGGCCAAGTCGGCAAATGGGGGGACACGGCCCGCCGGGCCGGACGGCTCCGATCAGGCCGAGAAGCCGCGCCAGCGCCCGGCGCCGGGGACGAGCGTCCCTCGGACGCCGCGCTGGGACCGCTGCCACGCGTCGGGCGCGCGTCGCACGGGCTGCTCGGCCGCCGGCTGC
>NZ_JAVCVL010000090.1:0-9910 GCF_032917815.1 Clavibacter sp. MX14-G9D
GTCGGCCGCCGGTCAGCGCGCCGTGCGCCGCGTCACGCCGCGGGCGCCGCGCCGCATCAGGCCGCGGGCGCCGCCAGGGCCTCGTCGAGCATCTGCTTGAACGCGGGCGTGATGACGGCCGCGTACTGGGGCGTCGTGTGCACGCTGTCGCGCTTCGTGGGTGTGCTGCCGACGAACGACGGGCAGCGCTCCTCCCAGCAGAACAGCGACGACGTGTCGAGGTAGGGGATGCCGAGCGCCGTGGCGGCGTCCTCCTGGGCGCGGTCGCCCACCTTCCAGGCGCCGGGGATGGAGGCCTGGCAGTCGGCCGGCGTCGAGACCTTCGTGGCGCACGTCTCCAGCGGCTGCCCGACGGGCGGCGAGGAGACGAGGACGACCTGGCCCACGCTGTCGCGCACCTTGCCCACCGTGCTCTGCACGCCCGCGGACCACTCCGCCACGGCGTCGTCGCCGGTGGCCTTCGAGGCGAGCTTCAGGATCTGGCCGTAGCTGTTGCTGACGAAGAGGATCTCCGGCTGCTCCTCCTGGATCGCCTGCACCGCCTGGTCGCGGAACTCCAGGCAGCCCCCCTTGGTGCTGGTGTCGGGGAACTGCCAGTCGACGTCCATGACGGCGCAGCCGGCGAAGGTGAGGCCGCGGATGTGGTGCGTCGCCTCGAACAGCGCGCGGACGGTCGGCAGCAGGGTGATGCCCGTGGAGTCGCCGAGCACCATGATGGTCGGCTTGCGCACGTCGCCGAACGAGCACGAGCGCGGGTTGTCGGCGTCCGTGTGGGCGCAGCCCTGGCTGTCCTCCACGGGCACCGCGGACTTCTCGAGGCCGTCGATCGCCGGGTCGAGGGCGGGCCAGCTGGTCGCGGCGAGGGCATCGCGGATCTGCCCCTGCAGGGCGCCGAGGTCGCCGGCGGCCACGACGCCGGCATCGACCGGGGCCTCCTCGCCCGTGCTCGCGGCCGGTCCCTTCGCGAGGGACGAGGCCTGGGAGACCTCCTGCTGGCGCACGACGGCGAGGCTGATGAAGGTGACCGTGAGGAGCGCGGCCGTGCCGAGCGCCGCGACCTTCGTGCCGGTGGAGGGCCCGAAGCCCGGGCGGCGGCGCGAGCGGCGCTTCGCGCGGCGGGCGGCGGCGCCGGGCTCCAGCCACTGGGAGCGACGGATCGGGTCCTCGAGGCCGTGGTACGACAGCACGGAGAGGCCGAGGGTCAGCACGAGCACGATCACCGGGTAGCCGATGCCCGCGGTGTCGGAGACCGCCGCGAGGATCACGATCACCGGGAAGTGCCACAGGTACAGCGAGTACGAGATGTCGCCGAGGTAGCGGGAGACGGGGTTGGTCAGCGGCCAGAGGAAGCGCTGGGCCCCGCCGGTGCCGCCCGCGATGACGAGCGCGGCCCCGACGACGGGGATCACGGACCCGGGCGCCGGGATGGGCGAGGCGCTGCTGAGCGCGAAGAGCCCGTACGCGATGACCGCGAGGCCCGACCACGCGAGCACGGGGCGCGCGGCGTCGGGGAGGCGGCGCAGGAGCGGGGTGGCCACCGCGAGCAGCGCGCCGATCCCGAGCTCCCAGGCGCGCGAGAAGGTGGAGAAGTAGGCGACGGCGGCGTTGCCGGCGGTGTCGGCCATCGCCCAGGCGAAGGAGCCGACCGTGACGACCAGGAGGATCGCGGTGAGGATGCCGTGGTAGCGGCCGGCACCCCGGAAGCGCAGCGAGAGCGCGAGGCCGATCGTGAGGAGGATCGGCCAGACGACGTAGAACTGCTCCTCGACGCCCAGCGACCAGTAGTGCTGCACGGGCGAGACCGCGCTGTCGGCGGCCCAGTAGTCGGTGTCGGTGGCGGCGAAGCGCCAGTTGGCGACGAAGAAGAACGCGGCGACGCTGTCCCAGGCGATGGCCGAGGCTCGGCCGGAGAGGAAGACCATCCAGCTCGCGCCGACGGTGACGAGGAGCACGGCGGTCGAGGCGGGGAGGATGCGCTTGACGCGCTTGCGGTAGAACTCCGCGAACGAGATGCGGCCCAGCTTGTCGTGCTGGCGCAGCAGGAGCGACGTGATGATGAAGCCGGAGATCACGAAGAAGACGTCGACGCCGAGGAAGCCGCCGGAGGGCCAGGCCAGCAGGTGGTCGAGGATGACGGCGATGACCGCGAGAGCACGGAGCCCCTGGATGTCGCCGCGGAAGGACCGGGTGCTGGATCCCTCGGGCACGACGGAGGCGGTCCGTCCCGTGCCGCCGGAGGTCGAGGGGCGTGCGCTGGTGGTGGTCATGTCGTCCTCGCGGGTGGGCGGCGTGCGGCGCGCGCGGACGCGACGCCGGCGGGTGGCCGGTGACGGTCGACGAGGGCCGGATGGGCCCCGCGACCGGGTGATTTCCCTGCCCATGGTAATCCAGGGGACATCCCGATGGCGGTCCTGCGGGCGTCGTGCTATGCGTCCGTCGGGCCCCAGTCCGAGGGGCGGACGGGACGTGAGGGATCGGCGCGGCCACGCACCGGGAGTAGGGCGGATGGGACTTGAACCCATGACCGACGGATTATGAGTCCGCTGCTCTGACCAGCTGAGCTACCGCCCCGAGGCGGGAGCTAGGCGGCGCTCGAGCCGTCCGTGCGTCCGCGTGCCTCGTCCGTGACCGGGGAGGCCACGGACTCGCCACGATACAGGCTCTCGAACGTCGAGATCGTGCGCTCGATGTCGTGCGACGCGACCACCGTGAGGCTCTCCCGCTTCATGCGCTGGAGCTCCTCCTCTGGCAGCTCCAGCACGCGGCGGAGCTTCGCGGCGAGGTCGTCGACGTCGCCCGGACGGAACAGGTAGCCGTTCTCGCCGTCGTGCACGAGGTGCGGGAGCGCCATGGCGTCGGCGGCGACGACGGGCAGCGCGGAGGCCATCGCCTCCATGGTGACGATGGACTGGAGCTCCGCGATGCTCGGCATGGCGAGGACCGTGGCGCGGGTGTAGGCGCGCCGCAGCTCCTCGTCGGAGACGTAGCCGGTGAAGGTGGTGCGGCCGGCGATGCCCAGGTCGACCGCGAGCTTCTCGAGCGCGGTCTTCTGGTCGCCGCCGCCGACGATCTCGAGCTCGGCGTGCAGCGACTGCGGCAGGATCGCGAACGCGCGGAGGAGCACGTCGATCTGCTTCTCCCCCGTCACCCGTCCGACGAAGACGATGCGGTTGCGGGTGCGCGGGGAGAAGTCGGGCGTGTAGTTGCCGGCGTCGATGCCGCACGAGATGGCGATGACCCCGCTGAGGCCCGTGTAGCGCTCGAGGAACTGCGCGGCGCGGCGCGTCGGGGTCGTGACGGCCTCGGCGCGCCCGAAGGTGCGGCGCGCGGCCTTCCACGCCATCTGGATGGCCTTGTCCTGCCACGCCACCGGCAGCAGCGTGTGCTGGAGCATGTTCTCCGGCATGAAGTGGTTGGTGCCGATGATGCGGATGCCGCGCTTCTCGGCCTCGATGCTGAGCCCGCGGCCGGTGATGATGTGCGACTGGAAGTGCACGACGTCGGGCTGCACGGCGTCGAGGATCCGGGCGCTGTTCTGGTTGATGCTCCACGGGAGCGCGAACCGCAGCCAGTCGTGCGGGTACCAGCGCCAGCTGCGCAGGCGGTGGGCGGTGACCTCCTGGCCGTCGTGCACCTCGGTCCACGTGCCGTGCCGGCGGTCGGCGGCCGGGGCGACGATGTGCACCTCGTGGCCGCGTCGCACGAGGCCCCCCGCGAGCCGCTCGGCGAACCGGGCGGCCCCGTTCACGTCCGGGGGGAACGTGTCCGCCCCGATGAGGATGCGCAGCGGTCGTCCGGAGGTCGAGGGCTCGCGCGGTGTCGTGTCCGAGGTGTTCGGCAAGAGGTGTCTCTCCAGTGGGGTCGGCGTCCGGTGCGCGCCACGGATGTCCGGGTGGCGCGGGCCGGGTGTCGCTCAGCAACGTATCGCACGGTCCCGCGGACCGGCCGGAGGCGCACCGGCGTCCGGCGGGCCGCTCCCGGGGACACGGACGATGCGCGGCGCGGGACGGTCAGGAGGCGTGCGGGTGGTGCTTGGCGAGCTGGAACACCCCGGCGACGGCGACGCCGCCCGCGACGAGGAAGGCCACCCCGGCGTACAGGGGGGCGTCCGCGGCCTCCCCGAGCACGGTCACGCCGATGCACACGGCGACGAGCGGGTCGACGACCGTGAGGCCCGCGATGACGAGGTCCGGTGGCCCCGAGGAGTAGGCGGTCTGCACGAAGTACGCGCCGAGGAGGGTCGCCGCGACGAGGGCGACGATGCAGACGGCCGTAAGCCCGTCGAAGTCACCCGTCGTGAGGCGGTTGATGACGACCTTGGCGAGGGTCGCGACGAAGCCGTAGAGCACGCCGGCGCTGATGATGTAGAAGATCGCGCGCACGTGGCGGCGGAAGTAGAGGAACAGCCCCCCGAGGACGACGAGGACGATGCCGAGGATCACGAGGATCGTGATGAGCTCGGGCGTGCGGATCGGGGTCTCCTTCGCGAAGACCGCCGCGAACACCACGAACAGCCCCACCCCGCCGATGCACAGCGCGACCGCGCGCTTGGCCTTCAGGTCGAGGCGCTTGCCGGTCGCGCGGGAGTTGAGGATCGCCGTCACCACGAGCGCCACCGCGCCGAGCGGCTGGACGACGATGAGCGGCGCGAGCCGGAGGCTGGCGAGCTGCAGGACGATGGCGAGGCCGAGCATGACCGTGCCCGCGACCCAGGAGGGCCGGCCGAGCAGGGCGCCGAGCTGGCGGAGGCTGAGGCCCGCCGTGCTCTTCGTCCCGCGCGCCTCCACCTTCGCCACGCCCTGCGACTGAAGCTGCGCGCCGAGGCTGAGGAACACGGCGCCGACCAGCGCGATCGGGATGCCGAGGGCCTGGTAGGGGGTCAACGAGGCGGCCTGGATCACGGGGCTGGCATCGAAAGGCACGCCCCGACCCTACCCGGCGGCCCGCCTATCATCGGCAGCATGGCCGTCCTCCCGATCCGGATCACCGGAGACCCCGTCCTGCACGCTCCGGCGCTCCCCGTGGAGGTGTTCGACGACGACCTCCGCGCCCTCGTGGAGGACATGTACGACACGATGGACGAGGCCCCGGGCGTCGGCCTCGCCGCGCCGCAGGTGGGTGTCGCGCTCCGCGTCTTCGTCTACTCGTACGAGACGGACGAGGGCGAGCCGCTGCGCGGCGTGGCCGTGAACCCCGACCTGCTCATCACGCCGGTGCCGGTCCGCGAGGCGGACGAGGACACCGAGGAGGAGGGCTGCCTCTCCTTCCCCGGCGAGCGCTTCCCCCTGGTGCGGGCCGACCGCGCGATCCTCCGGGCGGTGGACCTCGACGGCCGGCCGTTCGAGATCGAGGCGGCCGGCTGGTTCGCCCGCATCCTGCAGCACGAGTTCGACCACCTGGACGGGCTGCTCTACACGGACCGCCTCGCCCACGAGCACCGGAAGCCCGTGGCGAAGGTCATCCGGAAGAGCGGCTGGGGCGTGCCCGGGAGCTCCTGGCTGCCGGGGCGCGACCACCTCGAGGACTGAGGTCCGGCCGGGGAGCGTGCGCCGCAGGGAAAGGAAAAAGGCCCCGCGGGTGGAGCCGCGAGGCCTTCGCTCCCCGAGTTGGACTCGAACCAACAACCTGCCGGTTAACAGCCGGCTGCTCTGCCAATTGAGCTATCGAGGATCACGTGGAGCAACCTGGAAAGCGTAGCAAAGAATCCGGGCGCCTCCGATCACCTACCGCCGTCCGGGCGCGTCCGCGGGATCCGGCACGGGCAGGTCGGCCAGCCGCGGAGCACGTCGGAGCCCGGACGCGAGCGCCACGACGAGCGAGGCGAGCACCCCGAGGCCGGCGACCAGGATCGCGACGCGGATGCCGCACCCGGCCGCGAGCAGCCCGCCGAGGCCCGCGCCGACGGGCTGGCCGCCCCAGGCGACCATCCGCGCCGTCGTGTTGACGCGGCCCTGCAGGTGCGCGGGCGTGACGGTCTGGCGGACGACGATGCCGGACAGCGCCACCGTCGAGGCCGCCGCCTGCCAGGCCGCGAGGACGAGCACGGCCAGCGCGAGGGAGCCGACCAGGGCCCAGGCGGCCGTGAGCGCCGTCTGCGCGACCAGGGCGCCGATCACCACGACGCCGACGCCCAGCCGCCGCTGGACAGGACCGAGCGCACGCGAGGCCGTGAGGGTGCCCGCGGCCGCGGCGGCGGCCAGCACGCCCAGGGCCGGACCGTCCGCGGGCTCGTGCAGGCCGCGCGCGATCATCACGACCATCGTCCCGGTCACCGCTCCCCCGGTCAGGCTGCTGCCGAAGCCGAGGAGCGTGAGGTCGCGGACGAGCGGTGAGCGCCGGATGTGGCGCAGCCCCTCGAGCACCTCGGCACCGAGGCGGCGCCCGGTCGGCAGCGCGGGTCGCGGGACCGGCGTCCACCGCAGCCGCGCGAGCAGCAGTGCCGAGACGGCGTAGCTGAGGGCGTCGAGCGCGAGGACCGCGGGCGCGCCGAGCCCGGAGACGGCGGCGGCGCCCGCGAGCGGCCCGGCGATGCCGATCACCGTGTAGACGGTCGTCATGGTGGTGGTCGCGGCCCCGACGCGGTCGCGGCCCGCCAGCGCGGGGACGGCCGAGAAGCTGGCCGCGTCGAAGAAGACGAAGAGCGACGACACGACCGCCGCGCCGCCGACGAGGAGCGCCGGGTGCGGGGTCCCGCCGAGGGCGGCGAGCGGGACCGCGGCGGTCGCCGCGGCGCTCAGCCAGGTGGTGGCGAGCATCGTCCGGCGCGCGTCCCAGCCGTCGACGAGCGCGCCGACCGGCAGGGCGAGCACGAGGTACGGGAGCGCCTCCATCATCGCGACGAGGCCGAGCAGGGCCGCGTCCCCCGTGGTCGTGTAGGCGAGCACGGGGAGGGCCACGGCCGTGAGCGCGTTCCCCGCCCAGGAGACGCCGCGCGAGAGCACGAAGGTGCGCATGGCGCCGGCTGCGCGTCCGGCGGCCGCACCGCCCGGGGCCGCCGCGTCAGCCATGCAGCAGCGACTCCAGGGCGACGACCCCGTCGACCGCGCGGGATCCGATGAAGTCGGTGGAGGGCAGCGCCAGCATGCGCCCGTCGCGCACCGCCGCCACGCCCGGGAGCCGGGCCTCGAGGTCGGCGCGCACGCTGTCCCGCTCGGCGTCGGTGGAGTACAGGTAGACGATCGTCCCCGGGTCCCGGCGGGCGACGTCCTCCACGCTCACCTCCGCGTAGTACTGGTCGGCCGGGAGCGCGTCCTCGTAGACGTCGCGGCCCCCCGCGCGGGCGACGACGTCGCTGTAGAGGCCGCGGGCGTCGGCGTAGACCGCGCCGTCGAAGACCTGCAGGACCGCGAGGTCGACGGGGTCCACGCCGCGCACCCGCTCGTCGACCGCGGCGAGCCGGGCGCGCTGGTCGGCGACGGCGTCCGCGGCGGCGCGCTCCGCGCCGAGGAGCGTGCCGAGGGCCGTGAGGTCGTCGGCGGCGTCGTCCACGTGCCCGGTGGTGACCTGGCCGTGGCAGAACGAGCTGATGACGTAGACGCGGATCCCGAGGGCCGCCAGGTCGTCGATGGTGGGCAGCTCCGTGCCGTCGAAGTGGTACTCGCCGTCCGCGACGATGAGGTCGGGGTGGGCGGCGAGCAGGGTCTCGCGGTCGACGGCGCCCGTGGCGAGGACGGGCACGCGGTCGAAGGCGTCGCGGTACGCGTCGAGCGGCGGCGACTGGTCCGTGAAGGCCTGCCCGACGAGGCGGTCGCCCGCGCCGAGCTGCAGCAGCATCTCGGTCACGGCCGGCCAGAGCGACACGATGCGCTCGGGCCCCTTCGGGAAGGAGAGGGTCCGGTCGCAGCTCTCCACGGAGACGGGGCCGGAGGAGGCGGCCGCGGTGAGCGCGCCCGCGTCGGCGCCGTCGGCCGCGCAGCCCGCGAGGAGCAGGGCGGCGGCGGCGAGGGCGGTGGCGGTCGCTCGGCGCGGGGACCGGCGGCGGCGCCCGGCGGATGCGGGTGCGGGCCGCGGGGGCGAGGGGGGTCATGGGCGTCCGTCCGGGTTCGAGGTGGGCTGGGGCGAGCTGAAGAACAGGTGGCGGCGACCGGAGACGGGGTGCTCCCCGAGGTGCGCGTCGACGCCGAACACGTCGCGGATGAGGCGCGGCTGCAGCACCTCGTCGGGCGTGCCGCCGGCGACGATGCGGCCGCCCTGCACGACGTGGATCCGGTCGCAGTACGCGGCCGCGAGGTTGAGGTCGTGCAGGGCGACGACCACCGTGACGCCGAGGCCCGCGACGAGGTCGAGGAGCTCGAGCTGGGTCGCCACGTCGAGGTGGTTGGTGGGCTCGTCGAGCACGAGGATGCGGGGGCGCTGCGCGAGCGCCGCCGCGAGCATCACCCGCTGGCGCTCACCGCCGGAGAGGGAGCGGACGGACCGCTCCGCGAGGGCCGTCGCGCCCGTCCGCGCGAGGCAGGCGTCGACCAGGTCGCGATCCTCGGCCGTGTCGCGATCGAGCGCCCCCTTGTGCGGGGTGAGTCCGGTGGCGACGACCTCGCGGACGTCGAGCGCGCCGTCGTCGCCGTGGTCCTGCGTGAGCGCGGCGACGATGCGCGCGGAGTCCCGGGGCCGCATGCCGCGGAGGTCCCGCTCGCCGAGCAGCACCCGGCCGTGCGTGACGGGCAGCGCGCGGTACAGGGCCTTGAGGAGCGTCGACTTCCCGCTGCCGTTGGGTCCGACGAGCCCCACGAGCTCGCCGTCGCGCGCCTCGAGCGTCGCCTGGGCGACCGGGGTGGCACGGCCGATGCGGACGGAGACGTCCTCGATCGCGAGCCTCATCGCGCGCGCCCGCCGTCGGCCCGCAGCAGCACCGCGAGGAACACGGGCACGCCCACGAGCGCGGTGACGATGGACAGCGGCAGCTCGCGGGGCGCCGTCAGGGTACGGCCCGCGAGGTCGGCGAGCACGAGGAACAGACCGCCGACGAGCGCGGCGAGCGGGAGGAGCCGCCGGTGCGCGGGCCCGACGACGAGCCGCACCAGGTGCGGGGCGATGAGGCCGACGAACCCGACGCCGCCCGCGACGGAGACCGCGGCGGCCGTGAGGAGCGCCGAGACGACGAACAGGATCGTCCGGGCCCGCGAGAGGTCGACCCCGAGGGAGGCGGCGCGGTCGTCGCCGAGCAGCAGCGCGTCCAGGGTCCGGCCCGCGGCGAGGAGGCCCACGAGACCCGCGGCCAGGGCGGCCGCGGGCAGGGCGAGCGAGGACCAGGAGGCGCCGGAGACGCTGCCGAGGAGCCAGAACAGCACGCCCGCGATCTGGTCGGGCGAGGCCTGCAGCTGCAGCCAGCTGGTGAGCGCCTGGAGCAGCGAGGAGATCGAGACGCCCACGAGGACGAGGCGCGCCGGATCCACCCGGCCGCCGCGCCGCCCGAGCGCCAGCACGAGGGCGAGGGTCCCGATCGCGCCGGCGAAGGCTGCTCCCGTCACCCCGAGGGTCGCGAGGAGGCCCGCGGCGGACGCGCCCACGACGAGAGCGGCGACGGCCCCGAGCGAGGCGCCCGAGGCGATCCCGAGCACGAAGGGATCCGCGAGCGGGTTCCGGATGAGCGTCTGCAGGACGGTGCCGGCGAGCGCGAGCGCCGCTCCCGTCACGAGCGCCAGCAGCACGCGCGGCGCCCGGTACTCCCAGACGATCTGGTCGTCGATCGGATCGACGCCGGTGTTAGCGAGCGGCGTGCCGAGCACGTGGTGGAGCACGACCTGGAGCACGTGCGGCGGCGACACGGAGACGGCGCCGACGCCCATCGCGACGGCGAGCACGAGCGGCGCCGAGAGGACGAGGGCGGGCACGAGGATGCGCCGCACCCGGCCGGCGCGGCGCGCCGGGCCGCTGGTCCGGACGGCGGACGGCTCGGCGGCGGCAGGCGGCG
>NZ_JAVCVL010000091.1:0-9898 GCF_032917815.1 Clavibacter sp. MX14-G9D
CGACGCGCTCCTCGACCCCCGCGGCCCGCACGCGCTCGAGCGCATCCCGGGCGTCCGCCTCCGCGGCACCCGCACGGTGCACGTCGGGCACCGGGCGCGCTGACCCGCGCGGCGTCGTGGTCGCGCGGTCAGCGCAGCGCCGTCCCGCAGCCGGCTCAGCGCAGCCGCGTGAGCGCGAGGTGCGCCAGCAGCGCCGCCATGTCGCCGAGGACGGCGTCGTCGAAGACGACGTACGGCGAGTGGTTCGAGGCGCACGAGGCGGGGTCGACGCCGTCCGGTGACGCCCCCACCATCACGAAGGCGCCGGGCACGCGCTCCAGCACGAACGAGAAGTCCTCGGATCCCATCATCGGGTGCGGCATCGTCTGGTAGCGCCCGGCCCCGAACAGCGACGCCACCGCCGCCTCCACCCGCGCCACCTCGTCGGCGTCGTTCACCGTCGGCGGGTAGTGGCGCGAGAACTCGGCCGTGGTGGCGAGCCCGTGGGCGTCGCCGATGCCCTCGGCCAGCCGCACGGTCTCCCGCTCGAGGATCGCCAGGGCGCCCTCCGAGTGCGCGCGCACCGTCGCGCCGAGGCCGGCCGTCTCCGGGATCACGTTCCGCGTGGCGCTCCCGTTGAGCATCGTCACGGACAGCACCGCCGGGTCGAAGACGCTGGTGCGGCGGGCCACCATGGTGGAGAGCGCGAGCGTCAGCTCGGCCACCGCGGGCACCGGGTCGGCGACCTTCCAGGGCGTCGACCCGTGGCCGCCGTCCCCGCGGTACGTCGCGTAGAAGCTGTTCGAGCTGGCCATGACCGGCCCCGGCCGCGACTGGAACGCGCCGCGCTCGCCCGGACCGACGTGGAGCGCGTAGGCGGCGACGGGCAGCGAGCCCGACGCGTCGAGGAGGCCCTCCTCGATCATGATCTCCGCGCCGCCCCAGCTCTCCTCGCCGGGCTGGAACATGAGGAGCACGTCGCCGACGAGCTCCTCGCGCCGGGCCGCGAGGAGTCGGGCGGCGCCGACGAGCCCGGCGGTGTGCAGGTCGTGGCCGCACGCGTGCATGCTGCCGTTGGTCGCCTGGTAGTCGAGCCCCGTCTGCTCGGCGAGCGGCAGCGCGTCCATGTCGCCGCGCAGGAGCACGGTGGGGCCCGGGGATCCGCCGCGGAGCACGGCGACCACGGAGGTCGTGGCGGTGCCCGTCGTGATCTCCAGGCCGAGCCCCTCGAGGGCGGCGAGCACGGCGGCCTGGGTCGCGGGCAGGACGAGCCCGGCCTCGGGCTCGGCGTGCAGACGGCGCCGGAGGTCCTGCAGGCCGGGGAGCAGCTCCGCGGCGGCGGCGACCAGGGCGGCGTCGGGGGCGGATGCGGTCGCCGCCCCGGCCGCGGCACCGGCGTCGGTGTCGGCAACGGTGTCGGTGTCGGTGTCGGTGTCGACGGTCATGCGGGGATCCTCGTCTCTCGGTCGGCGGTGGCCTCGGCCGCGACGCGGTCCAGGAGGCCGATGGTGTCCTTCACGACGCGACCCGCCTGGGCCACGACGAGCACGTTCCCGGGGTCGCCGAGCCCGGCGATGTCGGCGAGCGGGTCGACGTCGGTGATCACGAGGTCGGCCAGGCGACCGGCCTCGAGCGTGCCGGTCGTCCCGGCGATGCCGAGGAGCTCCGCGGCGGTCCGGGTGCCGGCGACGATCGCGTCCATCGGGTCCATGCCGAGCTCCGCCATCCAGGCGAGCTCCCGCAGGTTCTGGCCGTGCGGGCCGACGCCCGAGTCGGTGCCGAGCGCGATGCGCACGCCCCGCTCGATGGCGTGCGCCACGTTGACCTTCGTGATCCCGGTCCACCGCGTCTTCTTGGCGTAGTGGTACGGCTCCATGCGGTCGCGGTCGATGCCGAGGAAGACGGTCGAGAGCGTCGGCACGAGGAACGTGCCGCGCTCCCCCATCATGTCGATGGCCTCGTCGTCGATGCCGTACCCGTGCTCGACGCTCGTCACGCCGCCGAGCACCGCGGCGTGGATCCCGGCCGTGCCCTGCGCGTGCGCCGCGAGCGGCGTCCCGCCGTGCCGCTCGAGCTCGTCGGCGATCGCGCGGACCTCGTCGATGCGGAGCCCCTCGTCCTCGGGGGCGTCGTGCGGGCTGCCCATCCCGCCCGTCGTGCAGATCTTCACCACGTCGGCGCCGGAGCGGAGGATGCGCCGCGCCGCGCGCCGCACCTCGTCGACCCCGTCGGCGATCTCGGACATGGCCTCCGTGTGCGTGTGCACGGCACCGCCCGGCAGGTGGAAGTCGCCGTGCCCGCCCGTGTGGCTGATGACCTTCACGGCCACGTGCAGGCGGGGCCCGGCGATGAGGCCGCGCTCGACCGCGATGCGGTACCCGGCGCTCAGGCCGCCGAGGTCGCGGGCCGTGGTCACGCCGGCCTCGAGCGTGCGGCGCATCCGGTCGGCCGTCTCGAAGGCGATCACGGCGGGCTCGGTGGCGACCCGGTGGTACGGGCCGTCGGCGCTGTCCATGGACAGGTGCACGTGGGTGTCGATGAAGCCCGGCAGCAGCGTGCGACCGGCGAGGTCGACGGTGCGGGCCCCGGCGGCGGGCGGAGCGCCGACGGCAGGTCCGGCGTAGGCGATCGTGCCCACGTCGTCGACGACGAGCACGGCGTCGTCCAGGGGCGGACGGCCGGTGCCGTCGATGAGGCGCGCGCCGGTGAGGCGCATCCCGGCGAGCGCGGGGACGGGGGGTCGGGACATGGGGATCCTCTCGTGCGGGCGGATGGGGCGGGAGCCGGCGCGCGGCCGGCCCCCGGTCAGTCGATGGAGAAGCCGGGCGCGCCGGGCACGGCCGCGAGGAGCGACCGCGTGTACGGGTGCTGGGGGTCGGAGTAGACCTGCTCGGTGGGGCCCTGCTCCACGACGTCGCCGCGGTAGAGCACCACGACGTCGTCGCTCACGTGCCGGACGACGGCCAGGTTGTGCGAGATGAACAGCATCGACAGCCCGAGCTCGCGGCGCAGGCGGGCGACGAGGTTCAGGATCTCGGCCTGCACCGACACGTCGAGCGCGGAGGTGATCTCGTCCGCGATGACGAACTCCGGCCGCACGAGGAGGCCCCGCGCGATGGCGATGCGCTGCCGCTGGCCGCCCGAGAACTCGTGCGGGTAGCGGTCGATCGCGTCGGCGGGCATGCGCACCACGCGCAGCCACTCCGCGATGAGGTCCCGGTGGCGGCGCACGTCCGGGTGGCGCGGATCCACCGCCTCGGCGAGCGCCTGCCCGATGGTGCGGCGGGGGTCGAGGGACGAGTAGGGATCCTGCGGGATCATCTGCACGCGGCGGCGCATGGCCGCGCGGTCGCGGCGTCCGAGCGTGCGCACGTCGACCCCGCCGATGCGGATGCTCCCCGCGCTCGGCCGTACCGTGCCGACGAGGGCCTTGGCCAGGGTGGACTTCCCGGACCCGCTCTCGCCGACGAGGCCCACGGTGCGGCCGGCGCCGACCGTGACGTCGACGCCGCGCAGCACGCGCACCGCCGGGGGTCCGCTGCCGAAGACCACGTCGAGGCCGCGCACCTCGAGCATGGGAGGGCCATCGGGGCTCGTCCGGGCGGGTCCCCCGCCCGAGTCGGTGCCGGTCGCGCGCGCGTCCGGCCGGACGTCGGCGTCGTCGATGCGGGCGCTCATCGCGCCACCTCCTGGGTGTCGGGCCGGGTGCCGGCCGTGCGGTCGGGATCGGCGCCGGGTCCCGCCGCCGTGCGCGCCTGCTCGCCGCGCCAGTCGACGACCGGGAGCTCGCCCACCCGCTCGGTGAGGCTCGGCGTCGCGGCGAGGAGCGCCCGCGTGTACGGGTGGACGGCCGTCGCCGCGTCGAGCCGGTCCGCGTCGATCTCCTCCACGATCTCGCCGCCGTTCATGACGAGGACGCGGTCGCACAGGGCGCGGACCACGCCGATGTCGTGCGAGATGAACATGACCGCCGTGCCGGTGTCCCGGTTGAGGCGCTTCAGCTCGCGGAGGATCTCCGCCTGCACGGTCACGTCGAGGGCCGTGGTCGGCTCGTCCGCGATGATCAGCTTCGGGTCGACCGCGAGCGCCGCGGCGATCATCGCCCGCTGCCGCATGCCGCCGGACAGCTCGTGCGGGTGCTGGCGCATCCGCTTCTCGGGGAGCGTCAGGTGCACGCGGCGGAGCGCGTCGAGCACGGTCGACCGGGCGGCGGCGCGCGACTGCCCGCGGTGCGTGCGGAGCACCTCCGTGAGCTGGGTCCCGAGCCGGAGCGCCGGGTTGAAGGTGCTGCCCGGGTCCTGGTAGACGAGGCTGACGGTCTGCGCGAGGACCCGCGGATCCACCCGGCCGAGCAGGTCGAGGTCGTCGAGCCGCATGGTCGCGGCCTCCGCCTCCAGCCCGTCGGCGAGGAGCCTGGCGACGCTCATCGCGGTGAGCGACTTGCCGGACCCGCTCTCCCCCACGATGCCGACGACCTCGCCGCGGCCGACCGTGAACGAGATGCCCTTCACCAGCGGCACGCCGGCGGAGGTGCGGACCCACAGGTCCTCGACCCGCACCATCGCGTCGAGCCCGGGGACGAGCGTGGTGCCCGCGCCGCGGACGGCGGCGGCCGACGCCCGCCGGCCCGCGCGGGGGTCGGCGGCGGCCGCGAGCCCGTCGCCCACGAGCATCGCGGCGAGCCCGGTGACGACGATGAGGACGGCCGGACCGACCGTCTGCTCGGGGCGCCCGGACAGCAGCGACGGCAGCGCCTCGTTGAGGAGCTTCCCGTAGTCGTACTGCGGCGACTGCACGCCGAGTCCGACGAAGGAGAGGGCGGAGATGGCCGTGAGCGACTGCGCGAACGTCGAGGCGGCGAGCACGAGGAGCGGCTCGGCCATGTTCGGCAGCATGTGGTCGGTGACGATCCGCCGGTCCCCGACGCCGAGGAGGCGGGCGGTGGAGACGTAGTCGCGCTGCGACACCTTCGCGGCGAGGTTCGCGGTCAGCCGCGCGAAGGTCGGGATGCCGGCCACGCCGATCGCGATGACGGCAGGGCCGGCGCCGGCCCCGAGGATCGCCGCCACGACCAGCGCGAGGAGGAGGCCGGGGAACGCGACCATGCCGTCGATGACGCGCAGGCACACCTCGCGGGCTCGCCGCGGCAGCAGCCACACGGCCGTGCCGGCGACGATCCCCGCGAGGACGGCGATGGCCGTGGCGCCGAGCGTCATGAGGAGCGTCAGCCGCGTGGCGACGAGGCTCCGGGCGAGCATGTCGTGCCCGGCCTGGTCGGTGCCGAGCGGATGCGCCGCCGAGGGCGCCGCGGCCCGCTCGGCCATGGTGTCCGCCTGCTCCTGCAGGAGGAGCGGCGCGACGATCCCCACGAGCACCACGGCGGCGAGGAGCACGAGGCCCGTCACGAGGCCGGGCGTCCAGTGGAATCGGCGGGGCGTGGAGCCGGGCGCCGGTACGACGGGTCCGGCGGGAGACTCCGCGGTGGCGCCCGTGGTCGTGTCAGTCATGTCGTCCTCCGAGGGTGCGCGAGTCGATGAGGCCGAGGGCCACGTCGACGAGCAGGTTGACGAGCGCGGCGATCATCCCGAGGACGAGCACCATGCCCTGGATCACGGGGAAGTCGCGGTCGAGGATGGCCTTGATGATCCCGGTGCCGAGCCCCGGGAGGGCGAAGACGCTCTCGATGATGAGCGCGCCGCCGAGCATGCCGCTGAGGATCAGGCCGCTCAGGGTGAGCGTCGTGGTCAGGAGGTTCGGCAGCACGTACTTGAGGTGCAGCGGGAGCGCGCCGAGCCGCCAGCCGCGGGCCGTGCGCACGTGGTCCTCCTCGAGCACCACCTGCGTCTCGCGGCGGACCACGCGGCTGATGGTGCAGATGGGGCCGATGGCGAGCGCCGCGATGGGCAGCACGTACGCGGCGGCGCCGGCGCGGGCGTTGTAGGCCGGCGGGAACAGCGGCAGGATGCCCACCCCGAGCGCGAGAAGCACCACGAGGATCGTCGCCATCACGTACCCGGGGACCGAGTCGAGGAAGCCCGTCACCGCGCCGAATGCCGTGTCGAGCCACCGCCGGCGGCCGCCGCGCGTCTGCACGCCGATCAGCATCCCGAGGGGCACCGCGACCACGAGGACCACGGCGATGCCGACGAGCGCGATGGTGGCGGTGAACGGCAGCCGGTTCTCGATGATGGTCGCGACCGGCTGCCGGTACTGGAAGGAGGTCCCGAGGTCGCCCTGCGCCAGCTGTGCGACGTACGCGCCGAACTGCTGCAGCACGGGCTGGTCGAGCCCGAGCTCCGTGCGGAGCGCCTCGATCTCGTCCACGGACGCGTCCGCCCCGGCGAGCGCCACCGCGGGGTCCCCCGGGATGAGCTGCACGATGAGGAACGACAGGACGACCAGGGCGACGAGCGTCCCGAGGAGCCCGAGGGCCCGGCGCACGGCGAAGTCGAGCCAGAGGGAGCGGCCCCGGCGGGCCGGGCGGGTGCCCGGGCCCGCCCCGCTGGATGTCCCCGGAGGGGCGACGGCGGCGGGGGCCGCGGTCGCGGCGACGGTGTCGGCGGTCATCGAGGGCGCCCGGGTCACTCGGCGACGACGCGCATGGTGGACGGGTCGACGTAGTCGTCGAAGGCGCGGATGCTGATGCCCTCGGCGGTCACGACCGTGGTCGGCACGGCCGCGAGCGGCGCCGCGGAGACGGTCTCGAGCACGGACGCCTGCGCGGCCTGCATGGGCGCGCACCGCTCCTCCGGGTCGACGACGGCCATCGCCTCGGTCAGCGCGGCGTAGCCCGCGTCGTCGACGACGCCCGTCTTGTTGCGGCCGCCGTCCTCCTGGCTCGGCCCCATGACGCGGAGCAGCGAGGAGGTGAGCGTGCCCATGAGGTTGATGTCGCCCTGCAGCGTCACGTCCCAGCCCGTGGGCGACCCCGTGGTGGTCGACCAGTTCGCGTTGTCGAGCTCGTCGTAGGAGACGTCGGCGCCCGCGGCGCGGAGCACCTCGGCGATGTACTCGTTGCCAGGGCCGAACAGCTGCGTGCCGACGAGGCGGATGGGCACGCCCGCGAGCGCCGCGGACGCCGCCTCCGGGTCCTCGGGGACGAGGAGGCCGTCGTCGGTGCTGACGCAGGAGACCGCGTCGGAGCTGACCGAGGCGATGCGCTCCCCGCGCCCGTCGGTGAGGACGTCGGTGAGGGCCACGCCGTCCACGGCCTGCGCGACGGCGCGTCGGAGGTCCGGACGGCCGGCGAACGGCGATCCCTCGCGCTGGTTGAAGAGGAGGTACGACGTGAGGCCCGTGACCTGCGTCTGCGTGAACGCGTCGTCGCCGTCGAAGCGCTCGACCTCCTCGCCGCTGAAGCTCGCGACGTCCACCCCGCGGGACAGGAGCTGCGTCGCGAGGGTGGCGGGGTCGGCGATGGGCGTGAACGTCACGGTCGTCGCGGGGGTCCCCTCGAGCGGTTCCGCGAAGGCGGGCCAGGCGTCGTAGTCGTCGCGGAGGGTCATCTCGTAGGAGACGGCGGGCTGCGACGCGGTCAGCGAGTACGGCCCGGAGAAGGCGCCGGGCACCGTGCCGGCGAGGAGCCCCTCCGGGTCGGCGAGCCCCGCGGGGCACACGATGCCCGAGTGCGGCAGCGTCATGCCGGTGAGGAAGTCGGCCCAGTCCTCCGACAGCGCGACGTGCACGGTGCCCGCGGCGTCGTCGGGGGTGATCTCGGCGGATGCTCCGCCGAGCGCGAGGGTGCGGCCGGTGGAGGCGGTGACGGGATCGGCGAAGCGCGTGAGCGAGTCCGCGACCACGGTCGGCGTGATGGGCGTCCCGTCGGCGCAGCTGGCGTCGTCGCGGATGGTGAAGGTGTAGTCGGAGGCGCTGGCGGCCTCCCAGTCGGTGGCGAGGCCGCCGACGAGGACGTTGCCGTCGTCCTTGCGGAGCAGCGTGTCGAAGAGCATGCGGTCGACGACGTAGTCGTCGGCGGCCCGGGCGAGGGCGGGGTCGAAGCCGCCGGGGTCGGTGCCGAGCGTCGCGTTGATGCTGTCGCCCGCGCTGCCCGCCCCTCCCGAGGCGCACGCGGTGAGCGAGAGGGCGGCGAGGGCGGCCAGCGAGGTGGCGGCGAGGTGGCGTGGTGCGGGCATCGGTCCTCCGGTGGGGCGGGTGCTGCGGATGGGGAGAGGGGCGTCGTCGCCGCCGGGGCGACGGATGCGCCACCGGTCCGCGCCGTGCGGCGCGATGTGAGGATGCTGCGCCTGGCGCGCCTGCTCCTTCGCCTTCGAGGCACGAATCGGCAGGATTCTTGACACCTCGCGCATCCGGATGCCAGATTCATGCCATGGCCGACCCCTTGGATTTCCAGCTCATTAACGCCGTGCAGATCAGCCCCCGCATCTCGTGGGCCCAGCTGAGCGGGATCCTGCAGGTCGACGCGTCGACCCTCTCGAGGCGCTGGCAGCGCCTCCTCGACGACCGGGTCGTGTGGTCGACGTGCTTCTACCTGGAGCCGCCGAGCGCGGGCGCGACCGAGGGGCTCGCGCTCCCCCGCCGTACCGCGCTGGTCGAGGTCATGTGCCGTCCGGGCCATCGCGAGGACGTCATCCGGGCGGTCTCGGGCCGCCGGCAGATCACGAGCGTGCACTGCACGAGCGGGTCGCGGGACCTCTACCTCACCCTCTCGGCGGCCGACCTCCTCGCGATCGACCGGCTCGTCGACGAGCTCGGCAGCTCGGTGCCGGGCATCGCCGGCACGCGCACCCACCACGTCCGCCGCTTCTTCCAGGAGGGGTCGAGCTACCGCGTGCCCGCCCTCACCGCGGCGCAGGCCCGGGCGGTCGAGGCGACGCTGCCGCAGAACCCGCGCCGCGCGGCGCCGACGCAGGCGTACCTCGACCTCATCGAGGCGCTCACCGACGACGTGCGGCGACCGGTCTCCTCCGTGCAGCAGCGCGTGGGCAAGTCGCTCGCGTCCGTGTCGCGCGGCATCGACACGCTCCTCGCGGCCAGCTGGGTGGGCTGGCGCATCGACTTCGCCTACAACCTGCTCGGCTGGGAGAGCTCGGCCATGATCTGGCTGAGCGTCGCGCAGGCCGAGATGGAGAAGGTCGCGGCGGCCCTCCGGCTGTTCCCGCAGCTGAGGATGTGCGCCTCCGTCACCGGGCAGGCGAACCTCGTCGCGTCGCTCTGGCTGCGGAACCTCGAGGAGCTCGACGACATCGAGAGCAAGCTCACCCGGGTGTTCCAGAACCTGCGCATCGTGGACCGCTGGGTGGTGCCGCGCGTCGCGAAGCGCACGGGCCACCTGTTCGACGACGAGGGCCGGTGGAGCTCGTTCGTGCCCATGGGGCTGGACGCCCACGTCGACGGGTGAGCCCGGCTCCGCCGTGCCCCCGGGCACGACGGGCTGGTCGGGCTCAGCGCGCCCCCGGCTCCGGATCGTCCGGGCGCGCCCACGCGATGGCGATGAGGCGGCGGAGCACGTCGAGGTCCACGTGGTCGAGGGTCCGCACGTACACGCAGCCGGCGCCCTCGGTGAAGGTGCCGAGCGACGGGAGGAGGGCCGCGCCCGCGGGCAGGTCCTTCAGCCCGTAGAGGGAGAGCTGCGCCTTCCGCGGCGAGAAGGCGGTGCGCGGCCAGGTCCCGCGCGTCCGCGGATCCCGGGCGGAGACGAAGCGGAAGCTGCCGTAGCCGACCATCGAGGGCCCCCACATGACCGGGTCGACGCCCGTCACCTCCCCGAACACCTCGGCGAGCCGGATCCCGTCGGCGCGGCGGCGCGGAGGCGTCGCGGCGTCGAGGAACGCGGCGACGTCCTGGTCGGTGGGCATCGTCTTCGCAGCGGCCATGCCGCCAGTGTGGCGGTCCGGGCGGGCCGCGGCCAGCCCTGCCCGCGCGTGGGCGGTCAGGGGGCCGCGGGCGCGCTCGCCGCCGG
>NZ_JAVCVL010000092.1:0-9865 GCF_032917815.1 Clavibacter sp. MX14-G9D
ACCCGCGGCCGCCGGGGCCGGGCGCGCGACGCCGGCCTCGCCGACGACGGCCTGCCGCCCGTCGCCCGCTGGTAGCCCGCGAGCTCAGCTGGCGCGCGTCACCCCGCGCGACATGATCGCCGAGGTCAGCGCCTCGATCGACGCGCGCGGCCCCGCCGGGTGGTCCATCAGCACGTAGTCGACCTCGTCGAGCTCCGGGAGGCCGAGCCGCGAGGTGACCTTCACGAGGTCCGTCGGGATGAGCGCCTGCGGCAGCACCGCCACCCCCATGCCCGCGCGCACCGCCGCGAGGACGCCGTTCACGTCGCGCGTGCTGCAGGTGATCCGCCAGGTGCGGCCGGCCCGCTCGAGGGCGTCCATCGCCATCTGCCGGCTGATGCTCGGCGCCCGGTAGGCGATGAGCGGCACCGTGGCGCCCGGCTCCACCAGGGTGCGGTCGAGGCCGACCCACACCATGCGGTCGCGGCCGACGAGCCGCGCGGACGGGTGCTCGTCGACCGTGGTCTTCGTGAGGATCAGGTCGAGCTGCCCCGCCAGGAGCCGCCGGTGCAGCGGCCCGCTCTGCGTGACCGTGAGCTCCAGCTCGATCTGCGGGTGCAGCTGCCGGAAGTGCCGGAGGATGCGCGGCAGCTGCGTGATGGCCAGGTCGTCCGCGGTGCCGAAGCGCAGGCGGCCGCTCACCTCGGATCCGCCGAAGTAGCTCTCGGCCGCCTGGTGGGCCGCGAGGATGGTGCGCGCGAACCCGGCCATGGCGTCGCCCGCGTCGGTGAGGCTCATCCGTCGGGTGTCCCGGGCGATGAGGGTGCGGTCGACGGAGCGCTCGAGCCGCCGCACCTGCTGGCTCACGGTCGGCTGGCTGACGCCGAGCCGCGCGGCCGCCTGCGTGAAGCTGCGGGTGTCGGCCACGGCGAGGAACGTGGCGAGCAGGGTCGGATCCAGCACTCGGGCTCCCATTCGATCTGGTGATGACACTCATCATGTCGAGACGGGATCCGAATGGGAAGGCCGCGGGTAGCGTCGACGTCGGCCCCACGAGGGCCGACCCATACGGAACCGATCCGCCCATACGCAACGCACACCGCAGGATGAAGTGACCCCGCCGCCGAACGCCTTCCCCCCGACCGCCCCGCTCCCGATCCAGACCCAGCGCCCGCCGTGGCGCCACACCCTCATCGCCCTGAGCGTGCCGAACTTCCGCCGCTTCACGGCCTCGAACGTCATCGCCATGACCTCGGGGTGGATGCAGCGCATCGCCCAGGACTGGCTCGTCCTCGAGCTCACCGGCAGCGTCACCGCGGTCGGCATCACGGTCGCCATGCAGTTCGCGCCGATGCTGTTCTTCGGGCTGCTCGGCGGCGTCATCGTCGACCGCTGCTCGAAGCGCATGCTGATGATGATCACGCAGGGCACCTACGCCGTGCTGAGCGCGCTCCTCGCCGTCCTCACGCTCACGGGCCGGGTCGAGGCGTGGCACATCTTCGCCATCGCCTTCGCGACGGGCCTCGTGACGGTGATCGACAACCCCGCGCGCCAGGTGTTCGTCACCGAGATCGTCGGGCAGCAGCATCTCCGCAACGCGATCAGCGTCAACTCCTCCGTGTTCCAGCTCGGCGGCATGGTGGGCCCGGCGCTGAGCGGGATCCTGCTGCTCGCCGTCGGCGCCGGCTGGTCGTTCGCGATCAACGCGCTCGCGTGCGTCGTCGTGGTGCTCACCCTGTGGAGCCTCGACGCGCGGCAGCTCATCCGCATCCCGCCCGCGCCGCGGCGCCGCGGCCAGCTCGCGGAGGGCCTCCGGTACGCCCGGTCGAAGCCGACCATCCTGTGGCCCGTCGTCCTCGTGGCGGTCTTCAGCGTCTTCGGGCTGACGATGCCCGTGCTGCTGGCGGCGTTCGCGAGCGACGTCTACGACGTGGGCGCGGGCGGCTACGGCTTCTTCAACTCCATGGTCGCCGTCGGCGCGCTCACGGGCGCGCTGCTCTCGACCCGGCGGGCGAGCGTCCGGCTGCGCACGATCGTGGTCGGCGTGGGGATCACCGGCCTCCTGCAGGCGGCGGCGGGCCTCATGCCCGGCATCGCGCCGTTCGCCGTCGTGCTCGTCACGGTCGGCATGTCGGCGCTGCTGTTCCAGACCGCGGCGAACTCGCTCGTGCAGCTCTCGAGCAACATCGCCATCCGCGGGCGGGTCATGAGCGTCTACGTGCTCGTGCTCCTCGGCGGCCAGGCCGTGGGCGGACCGCTCATGGGCGGGATCGTCGAGGCGTTCGGCGTGCACGTCGGCATGGTCGTCTCGGGCGGCGTGCCCGCCCTGGCCGCCGCCGTCGTGGCCGGGATCCTCGCCCGCCGCGGCCAGCTGACCCTGGAGGTCGTGGTGCGCCGGCACGTCCCGCGGGTGCGGATCACCCCGCGCGCGGCGGGTGCCGGTCGCCCCCGCGTCGCCGGAGCGGACGAGGGGGCGGCCGGCGGCCGGCTCAGCCGCGCACGTCGATCGCGCGGTGGCGCTGCTGCACGCCGGCCGGGCCGTACGGGTAGTCGGACACCACGGGCGCGCTCACCGCGCTGAGCGACGCGATGTCCTCCGCGGTGAGGTCGAGGTCGGCGCTCGCCATGTTGTCCTCCAGCTGCTCCACGGTGCGGGCGCCGAGGATCACGCTGGTCACCGCCGGCTGCGCCTCGAGCCACGCGAGCGAGACGCGCGCGGAGCTCGACCCGTGGGCGTCGGCGATGCGGCGCACCTCGTCGAGGATCGCCCACGTTCGCTCCTGGCCGTTCCGCGGCGTGAACGCCTCCATGCCGCGCTCCGGGTCCTCGCCGAGCCGCGTCGCGCCCGTGGGCGCCTCGTCGCGGCGGTACTTGCCGGTCAGCCAGCCGCCCGCGAGCGGCGACCACGGCAGGAGCCCGATGCCGGCGTCGAGCGACGCGGGCACGATCTCCGACTCGATCTCGCGGACGAGCAGGCTGTACTGCGGCTGGAGGGTGACGGGCGGCGTGAACCCGAGCGCCTTCGCGAGCCCCACGGCCTTCGTGAGCTGCCACCCGAGGTAGTTCGAGAAGCCGTAGTACGAGATCTTGCCGGCGCGCACGGCGTCGTCGAGGAAGCGCAGGGTCTCCTCGAGCGGGGTCACCGCGTCCCACGCGTGCATCTGGTACAGGTCGATCGTGTCGACGCCGAGGCGGCGGAGCGAGTCGTCGAGCGCGCGCACGAGGTGGCGGCGCGAGGTGCCGACGTCGTTGTTCCCCTCCCCCATCGGGAAGCGGCCCTTGGTGGCGACGACCATCTGGTCCGCCTCCGTCGGGTGCGCCGCGAGCCACCGGCCGACGATCTCCTCGGAGACGCCGGCGCTGTACACGTCCGCGGTGTCGATGAACGTGCCGCCGCCCGCGACGTAGGCCTCGAGGATGCGGCCCGAGGTCTCCTCGTCGGCCTCCGCGCCGAAGGTCATGGTGCCGAGCGCGTAGGTCGACACGATCGCGCCGCTGTTGCCGAGAGTGCGGTACTGCATGTGGTTCCTCCATCGGATGCGCCGCGGGCGTCCCTGCCCGCGGTCACCCTCCAGCATGCACCGCCCCGGCGTCGCGGGTCGGCCGAGGGCCGTCCGCGGACGCTCGGTACCATGGCGGCATGTCCGTCGACGAGCTCACCAGCGCCGCCCAGGACTACCTGAAGCTCATCTGGACCGCGACCGAGTGGTCCGACGAGCCCGTCACCGTCACCCGGCTGGCGGAGCGGCTCGGCGTCCGGCCGGCCACCGCGTCCGACGGGCTCCGCCGCCTCGCCGCGCGCGGCCTCGTGGAGCACCGCCCCTACGGGAGCATCGAGCTCACCGACGACGGGCGGCGGCACGCGATCCAGATGGTGCGGCGCCACCGGCTGCTCGAGACGTTCCTCGTGGAGGTGCTCGGCTACGGCTGGGACGAGGTGCACGACGAGGCCGAGGTGCTCGAGCACGCGGTCTCCGACGACTTCGTGGCGCGCATCGACGCGCACCTGGGGCACCCGTCGCGCGACCCGCACGGCGACCCCATCCCGTCCGCCGACGGCGAGCCGCACCTGCCCGACGCGACGTGTCTCGCCGAGGCGCACGCCGACCGCCCGCTGCGCGTGCGCCGCATCTCCGACGAGGACCCGCGGCTGCTGCGCGAGCTCGCGGAGCACGGCATCGGGCTCGACGCGACGCTCGTCCGCACCGCCGCGCTCGACGCCGACCCGGGGGCCGTGGTCGTCACGGTCGACGGGTCCGCCGGGCGCCCGCTCACGCCCGCCGCGGCGTCCGCGGTCTGGGTCTCCGACGCCGGCTGACCCCGTGCGCGGTCGGCCGCCGCCCCTCACCCGCCGAAGGTGAGGGCCACCAGCGCCACGTTCAGCACCACCACGAGCGAGACCGCGACCCAGGCGGCGATGCGCGTCAGCGGCCGGTCGACGTGCTCGCCCATCACGCGGCGGTCGCCTGTGAGGCGGATGAGCGGGATGAGCGCGAACGGGATCCCGAGGCTCAGCACCACCTGGCTGATGACGAGCGCCGTGGTCGGGTCGACGCCCACCGCGAGGATCGCGAGCGCGGGGATGAGCGTCACCACGCGGCGCGCGAGCAGGGGCACCTTCACGTGCAGCAGCCCGCCCATGATCGCGGCGCCGGCGTACGCGCCGACCGACGTCGACGCGAGCCCGGACGCCAGCAGGCCGACCGCGAACACGACGCCCACGACGGGACCGAGCGACGCGGTGATGGCCGCGTGCGCGCCCTCGATGGAGTCGGTGCCGGGGACGCCCCCGAGGCTCGCCGCCGCGATGAGGAGCATGGAGATGTTGACGGCGCCGGCCACGGCGAGCGCGGCGATCACGTCCCAGCGCGTCGCCGCCAGGAGCCGTCGCAGCACGCCCGGGTCCCGCTGCACGCCGTGCCGGTCGCGGCTGAGGGACGAGTGCAGGTAGACGGCGTGCGGCATGACGGTCGCGCCGAGCATGCTCGCGGCGAGCAGCACGCTGTCCGGACCGTCGAAGCGGGGCACGAGGCCGCCCGCGATGCCCGACGCGGAGAGCGGGCTCACGACGAGGCCCGTGAGGAAGCCGACGGTGATGACGAGGAGCAGGGCGCCGATCACGAGCTCGAACGGCCGCTGCCCGTGCCGCGACTGCACCGCGAGCAGGCCGATGGACACGAGGCCGACGATCACGCCGCCGGCCAGCAGCGGGATGCCGAACAGCAGGTGCAGGGCGATCGCGCCGCCGATGACCTCGGCGAGGTCGGTCGCCGCGGCGATGAGCTCGGCCTGCACCCAGAACGCGCGGCGCCGCGTGGTCGGCAGGCGCTGCCCGAGGAGCTCGGGGAGGCTGCGGCCGGTGACGAGCCCCAGCTTCGCGGACTGGTACTGGACGAGGACCGCGATGAGGTTCGCCGCCACGAGCACCCACACCAGCAGGTAGCCGTACCGGGCGCCCGCGGTGAGGTTGGCGGCGACGTTGCCGGGGTCGACGTAGGCGATGGCCGCGACGAAGGCGGGGCCCAGCAGGAGCACCAGGCGCGGGCCGGTGACGGGCCGGCCCGCGCGCCGGCGGGGGGGAGCGGTGCGGGTCATGACGGCCTCTCCGATGAAGTGTTAGCCGAGGCTAACATCCGTCGGCGGCCGGGGACAGGGGCGGATCCGGATCCCGTCGCTCAGCTCGCCGCGCGGCCCGGCGCGAGGAACGCGGAGTCGTCCGCCTCCTCGCCGCGGACGACGCGCACCCAGTGCGCGAGGAGCGCGGCGCCGGCGTGGTCGTGGATCAGGTCGCCGGCCGTGAGGACCGGGTAGGGGGTCGCGGGGATGCCGTCCGCCGGCCGCACGTCGACGTGCGCGACCTCGTGCCCGTTCTCGTGCAGCCAGTCCGCCATCGCGTAGTCGGTGCGCGAGTCGCCGACCGTGCGCCAGCGCAGCGGCAGCGGGCCGCTGTCGGCGAGGAGCTCCAGGGCGCGGGCGGCGCCGAGGTCCTTGCCGAGCCGGATCGACTCGACGTCGGTGGAGATGATGGTCGGGTCCACGCGCACCTGCACCCGGCCGTCCGCGTCGGGCGTCTCCCGGCCCTCGAGGACGGACCCGAGCCCGTGCGCGGTCAGCATCTCGACCGCGCGCGCGTCGAGGTCGGGCTGCACGGCGAGGTAGTCGGCGGAGGCGACGCTCGTCAGCTGCTCGAGGGAGACCATCGCGAGCTTGGTGCGGTCGAAGAACATCCAGTCCGCGAAGCGCTCCGCGACGAGGCGCTCCATGTCGCGCATGAACGCCTCCGGCAGCGCGAGCGAGCCGTCGACGTGCACCTCGCCGGCGCCCTCGGGCGTGATCGAGAACCACGACGCGCCCTTCTCGCACACGGCGTGCACGCGCGCGCCGGCGGGGAGCCCCGCGTCGACGAGCGGGCCGACGACCTGCGCGCGGATGAAGGCGTCGGACCGGCCGGTGTTGAACACGATCGGCACGCCCGCGGCCGCGAGCTCCACCAGGTCGGCGGCGATGCTCGGGATGGCGAGCGTCCGGGTGATCGGGCTGGCGATGGGGCCGTCGACGTCGAGGAGGAGGCCGAGGGGCGCGGGGGTCGTGGTCACGGCTCCATCCTCCCGCAGGCGGGCGGGGCGGGCGGCGCCAGGCCGTCGGGCAGCGCCGGACCGTCGGGCGGCGCTAGGTCGTCGGGCGGGAGGCGGCCGCGCGGACGCGGACGGCCCGACCCGCGGATCCGACGACGAGCACGACCGAGACCGCGAGAACCAGGAGGTACGCCCCCGGCAGCGACGCGATGCCCAGCCCGTCGAGCAGCGCCCCGCCCACGAGCGCGCCGCCGCCGATGCCCACGTTGAACGCCGTCGTGTAGAAGGAGCTGGCCGTGTCGCGGAACGCGGGATGCGCGGCGTGCAGCATCCGGGTCTGCAGCAGCGTCGGGATCGCGCCGAAGGCCAGGCCCCACAGGAGGAAGCCGGGGATCGCGAGCGCCCACATCCCCGGCACCAGCGCGAGGGAGGCGACGCCGATCCCCGCCGCCGCGAGCCCCAGCAGCACCCCCAGCTGCGGCCGCGTCGGGAACAGGGTGCCCGCGAGGAGCAGCCCCACCGCCCCCGCGATGCCGTAGCCGAAGAGCATGGCGCTCAGCTGCTGCTCGGGGATGCCCATGACGCGCGTGACGAACGGGTCGACGTACGTGTAGAAGCCGTACTGGCCGATCATGATCACCATCGCGGTGAGGCACACGAACAGCACCCCGCCGACGCCCTGCCCGGACATGCGCTCCCGGATCCCCGGCCGCCGGGCGGCGACGACGGGCGGGGCGTCGCGGGCGGGCCGGCCGACCGCGGGCAGGAAGCGCCACACGAGCACCATCCCGAGGAGCGTCAGGACGCCGATGCCCGCGAACGCCGCCCGCCAGCCGAACGCCTGCCCGGCCGCCGTGCCGAGGGGCACGCCCAGCACGAACGCGAGGCTCCCGCCGCCGCCGGTGAGCGCGACCGCGCGGCCGATGAGCGCGGGCGGCACGAGGTGCGCCGAGTACGCCCCGACGATGGCCCAGAACAGGCCGTGGGCGAGCCCGCCGAGCACGCGGGTCGCGGTGACGAGCTCGAACGTGGGCGCGAGCGCCGTGAGGAGGTTGCTCGTCGCGAAGACCGCGAGCACCGCGAGGAGGAGCGCGTGCCGCGGGACCCGGCGGGTGAGGGCCGCGAGCGGCACGCTGGACACGACCACCGCGATCGCGAAGACCGAGACGAGGAGGCCGACGCGCGACTCCTCGACCCCGAGGTCGCCGCTCATCTCGCTGAGGAGGCCCGTCGGCAGCATCTCGCTCGTGACGCTGAGGAACACGCACGCCGCGAGCGTCAGGATGCCGACCCAGGGGAAGCGGAACGCCGGATCCGACGCGTCGTGCGGCGCCGGCGAGCGCCGCGCGCGGCCGACGGCCCGGTCGGGATCGGGCAGGAAGATGGGGGAGGTGTTCGTCATGTGGACCCAGGGGACGTGACGGCGGGAGAGCTCCCGGGGCCGGCGGGATCCGCGCAGCCAGGCAATAGCCTAGACGGATGACCGACCAGGCCACCCGCGCCCGCGCGCCCCACCGCGTCCTCAGCTTCTCCTGCGACGACCGACCGGGCATCGTGCACGCCATCGCGGGCGCCATCGTCGCGGCGGGCGGCGACATCACCGAGTCGCAGCAGTTCTCGAGCGCCGACACGGGCCGGTTCTTCATGCGCCTGCAGGTGCAGGCCGCGGACGACGACGACCGGCTGGCCGACGCCCTCTCCGCCGTGGTCGAGCGGTACGACGCCACGTGGCACCTCGACGAGGTGGGGCGGCCGCTGCGCACGCTCGTGCTGGGCTCCACGGCCGAGCACTGCGTGAACGACCTGCTGTTCCGGCAGCGCGCGGGGCAGCTGCCCGTCGAGATCCCGCTGGTGCTCAGCAACCACGGGCGCCTCGCCGACCTCGCGGGCTTCTACGGGGTCCCCTTCGAGCACGTCCCCGTGACGGACGAGGGGTCGAAGGCGGCGTTCGAGGCCCGCGTGATGCGCGCGGTCGAGGAGCACGACATCGAGCTGGTGGTGCTGGCCCGCTACATGCAGATCCTCTCCCCCGGGCTGTGCGCGGCGCTCAGCGGCCGGATCATCAACATCCACCACTCCTTCCTGCCCGGCTTCAAGGGGGCGAACCCCTACAAGCAGGCGCACGCGCGCGGCGTGAAGCTCATCGGCGCGACCGCCCACTTCGTCACGAGCGACCTCGACGAGGGCCCGATCGTGGAGCAGAACGTGGTGCGGGTCGACCACTCGCGGAGCGCGCGGGAGCTCATGGCCATCGGGCAGGACGAGGAGTCGCGCACCCTCACGCAGGCCGTCCGCTGGTTCGCGGAGCACCGGGTGCTGCTCGACGGCGCGCGCACCATCATCTTCCGCTGACGCCGACGCGGCCGACCGCCCCGGCCCGGCCCGGCTCAGCGCGTGCTGATCGTCCGGTACTTCCGCACGGCCAGCGGCACGGCCACCACGAGCAGCACCACCGCCCAGATCAGGGTCGTCACGATGGGGTGCTGCAGCGTCACCGCGTCGGGGACCGGCGTGCCCGGCGGCACGTTCCCGAAGAGCTGCCGCGCGGCCAGCACCACGGAGGACACCGGGTTGTACTCGGCGAACACCCGCAGGGGCGTCGGCAGCGTGTCGCTCGGCACGAACGCGTTGCTGATGAAGGTGAGCGGGAACAGCACGAGGAACGACGCGTTGTTGATCACCTCGGGGCTCCGCACGCTCATGCCGAGGAACGCCATGACCCAGGAGAGCGCGTACGCGAACAGCAGCAGGAGGGCGACCCCCGCGAGCGCCTCCAGGAGGCTCGACCGCACCCGCCAGCCGACGACGAAGCCCGTCGCGAGCATCACGGCCATCGAGAACACGTTGATGAGCAGGTCGCCGTTGGTGCGCCCGACGAGCACCGCCGAGGGGCTCATCGGCAGGGTGCGGAACCGGTCGATGATCCCGTCCTTCAGGTCGTTCGCCATCGCGGAGCCCGAGTAGGTGGAGCCGAACACCACGGTCTGGGCGAAGATGCCCGCCATGATGAACTCCTTGTAGTCGCTGCCCGGGATGTCGATCGCGCCGGCGTAGACGAAGCTGAACAGCAGCACGAACATGATCGGCTGGATCAGCGTGAAGACGAGGATGTCCGGCAGCCGCTTGATCTTGATGAGGTTGCGGCGCGTGGCGATCCAGCCGTCGGTGAGCCACGTCGCGAGGGTGGCGCGCTGCTCCGGGCGCGCGGGCGCCCCGGACGCCCCGGACGTCTCCCGGCGGCCGTCCACGGCGGTCACGACGCGGCCCGTCGGGCGTCGCGGCGCGGGTGCTCGGACGGCGGTGGATCCGCG
>NZ_JAVCVL010000093.1:0-9784 GCF_032917815.1 Clavibacter sp. MX14-G9D
GCGGGCGGCGCGCGCGTCGCGGCGAGCGGGCGGCGTCAGGCGCGGGCGGGCGCGCCGACCGGCACACAGCGGAACCGGTGCCGGCCGGGGCCGACCTCGTACGCGGCCCCGTCCGGGAGGAGGACCTCCCCGGTGGTCCCGGTCGGCAGCACCACCTCGAGGTGCATCACCCCGTCGACGATCTCCCAGCCGGACGAGGCCGCGCCGTAGGGCGACAGGTGACGGGCGCGCGCGCGGGTGAGCCCGCCACCCGGCTGCGGCGCGAACCGCATCCGCCGCCACCCGGGCTCGGAGGGCGCGAGGCCCGCGATGGTGCCATGCATCCAGTCGGCGACGGCGCCGAGGGCGTAGTGGTTGAAGCTCGTCATCTCGCCCGGGTTCACGGTGCCGTCGGGCAGCATGCTGTCCCAGCGCTCCCAGATGGTGGTGCCGCCCATGCCGACCGTGTAGAGCCAGGACGGGCAGGAGCGCTCGAGCAGCAGGTCGTACGCGGTGTCCGCGTGGCCGGTCGCGGTGAGGGCGCCGGTCACGAGGGGCGTGCCGGCGAAGCCCGTGGCGATGCGGTTGCCGGCCGCGGACACGAGCTCGGCGAGCCGTGCGCCCGCCCGGACGGCGTCCTCGCCCGTGACGAGGCCGAACTCGATGGCGAGCGAGTACGCGGTCTGCGCGTCGCTGGTCATCCTGCCGTCGGGGAGGACGTACGCGCGTCGGAACGCGTCCCGGACCTCCGCGGCGACGCGGGCGTAGTGCGCCGCGTCGTCGTCGAGCCCGAGGACCTCGGCGGTGCGGGCGAGGTGCAGCGTCGACTGGGCGAGGTAGGCGGTGGCGACGAGGTAGCGGTCCGTGGAGGCGTCCGCGGGATCCTCCGGCGGAGCGGCGGGATCCAGCCAGTCGCCGAGCTGGAAGCCGTCGTCCCAGAGCCGGTCGGGGCCGGCGAGGGAGACGATGAGGTCGACCCATGCCTTCGCGGACGGGTACTGCTGCGCGAGGACGCCGGTGTCGCCGAAGCGCTCGTGGAGGACCCAGGGGGTGAGGACCGCGGCGTCGCCCCAGACGGCGCCGGGCTGGATGGGCTCCCACGACGGGCCTCCGGGGATGCGCGGGATGAACCACGGGACGGTGCCGTCGGGGAGCTGCTCGATGGCGAGGTCCTGGAGCCAGGACCCGAGCATGCCGGAGCAGTCGTAGAGGAAGGAGGCAGTGGGGGCGAAGACCTGGATGTCGCCGGTCCAGCCGAGGCGCTCGTCGCGCTGGGGGCAGTCGGTCGGGATGTCGACGAAGTTGCCGCGGGTGCTCCAGAGGACGTTCTCGTGGAGGCGGTCGAGGTCCGGGTGCGAGCTCTCGAACCAGCCCGTGCGCTCCATGTCGGTGTGGCAGACGAGGGCGGTCACGGTGGAGGCGTCGAAGCCGTCGGGTACCCCGGTGATCTCGGCGTAGCGGAAGCCGTGGATGGTGAAGCGCGGTTCCCAGGTGACCGGTCCGGTGCCGGCGAGGGTGATGGCGTCCTCGGCGGCGGCGATGCGGAGCGTCCGCCGGTAGAGCTCGCCGTCCTGGACCACCTCCGCGTGACGGAGGGTGACGATGCGCCCGGCGGGGCCGTCGACGGTGATGCGGAGGCGCCCGACGAGGTTCTGGCCGAAGTCGAGGAGGAGCGCGCCGGAGCCGGTGCGGCGGACGTCGACGGGGGCGAGCTCCTCGGTGCGGCGCACGGGCGGCTGCTCCATGGCGACGAGGGTCGCGGGGTCACGCACGCCGACGGCGACGGGCGTCCAGTCCCCTCCGGTCGATGCGGGCGTCGACCACGCCGGATCGTCGAGGCGCTGGTCGTAGCGCTCCCCGTCGTAGAGGCCGCTGAAGGTGATGGGGCTCGGGCCGGCCTCCCAGGAGGCGTCGGTCGCGATGCGCTGGACGGTGCCGTCGGCGAGGGTGACCTCGAGCTGCCCGATGAAGGAGAGGTCGGTGCCGTAGAGGTCGTGGTAGCCGCCGTTGAAGCCGAGCCGACCCCGGTACCAGCCGTCGCCGAGCCAGGCGCCGATCACGTTGTCGCCCTCGGTCAGGAGGGCGGTGACGTCGTAGGTGCGATAGCGGAGACGCGCTGCGTAGGAGGTCCAGCCCGGCGCGAGGACGTCGTCGCCGACGCGCGTGCCGTTGATCTCGGCCTCGAATACGCCGTGGGCGGTGGCATGGAGGCGGGCGGAGGCGATGGGGGCGTCGACGTGGAAGCGCCGCCGCACGCGTGACGGGCGGCGGTCGGTGCCGTCCTCCTCCGGCCAGCTGCCGCCGACGGGGACCGCGGACCAGTCGTCGGGCCGGAGGAGCCCGGTCTCGAGGGCCGTCGGTGCGCTCCACTCCCCCGTCGTGTCGTCCTCGCCGTGGAGGCGGATCCTGAGGGCCACCCGATCGCGGCTGGCGAGCGGCGGGAAGGGCCAGGGCACGAGGACCTGGTCGACCGAGTGGACGAGCACGGTGAGGGGCTCGTCGGTGCCGCGGCGGAGCTCGATCTCGTAGGCGGTCTGTCGCCAGTCGTCGGTGGCGGCGGTGCGCCAGCTCAGGCGGGGTGCGGCGGTGCCGATGCCGAGCGGTTCACGGAGGTGCTCGATGCGGAGGGGTCCGTCGATGTGCGCCATGCCTCAGCCCTTGACCGCGCCGGCGGTCAGGCCCTTCTGGACCTGCTTGTTGAGGAAGAGGTAGATCACGAGGATTCCGATCACGTTGAGGCAGATGGCCGCGAACAGCGGGCCGTACTGCACGGAGCCGAACTGGCCGGTGAAGTTGAGGAGGCCGACCTGCAGGGTGCGCAGCGAGCCGGAGTTGGTGAAGGTCAGGGCGATGAGGAGGTCGTTCCAGAGCATGAAGAACTGGACGAGCCCGACCGTGAAGAGGGCGTTCCGCACCATCGGGAGGCCGACCAGGAAGAACGAGCGGATGATGCTCGCGCCGTCGAGGGTCGCGGCCTCGAACACCTCGCGCGGCACCGCGCGGAAGAAGGTGGCCATGAGGAACACCGTGAGCGGCAGGCTCGTCGCCGTGTAGGTGATGATCAGCGGCCAGAGCGTGCCGGTGAGCCCGGTGCGGAAGTACGCCGCGAACAGCGGCAGCAGGATCATCTGGGTGGGCACCATGATCCCGGCGAGGAACGTCAGCAGGACGGTGCCGCGGCCCTTCCAGACGAGGACCTCGAGCGCGAAGCCGGCCATCGAGCCGAGGAGGAGCACGAGGAAGAGCGACGGGATCACCGTGACGACGGAGTTGACGGCGTACTGCGCGAAGTTCCCCGTCGTCCACGCGAAGACGTAGTTGTCGAGGTTCCACTGCTGCGGCAGCATCCAGACGGGGTTCTCGAGGAACTCGGTCTGGGTCTTGAAGGAGCCGAGGACCATCCAGACGAGGGGCCCGACGACGATGACCAGGAGGAAGGCGACGAGCGCGCCGCTGACGAGACGGCCGAGCACGCGCCGCGGGGACGCGGGGCGCCGCGTGGGGCGCGCGGCCGGTCGGGGTGCGTCGCGGCGGGGTGACGCGGTGGTGGTGGTCATCGGTCAGCCCTTCGTGGCGTCGCGTCGGTTGGCGCGGAAGATGAGGACCGTCACGGCGAGCGAGACGATCGTGAGGAGGAAGGCGACCGTCGACCCGTAGCCGTACTGCCCGTAGCGGAAGGCGGTGTCGAACATGTAGATCGTCAGCGGACTGGTCGAGGTGCCGGGGCCGCCGTTGGTCAGCGCGAGGATGCTGTCGAAGACCTTGAGCGTCCCGTTGATGGAGAAGATCACCGAGGAGATCAGCACGGGCAGGGAGAGCGGCAGGACGATGCGGCGGACGAGGCCGAAGCCGGAGGCGCCGTCGAGGCGCGCCGACTCGAGGATCTCGTCCGGGATGTCGAGGAGGCCGGCGTACAGGAGCACGCCGTAGAAGCCCATCGACCGCCAGACGTCCATGACGATGATCACGAGGAAGGCGGTGCCGCCGTCGCCGAACCAGTCGGTGGACGACAGGCCGATCGCCTCGAGGAACGTGTTCACGAGGCCGTTCTGCGGCGCGATGGCGAACATCTGCTGGAAGAGCAGCGCGACCGCGACGGTGGGCAGGACGACGGGGAAGAAGACGAGCGTCCGCACCGAGCTCGACCACCGGCGGAGCACGAAGACGTAGGTGAGCGCGAGGAGGTAGCCGAAGCCGACCTGGAGCACGGTCATCACGATCGCGTAGCGGATCGTGAGCAGGAGGGCGTCCCAGACCCGGGTGTCGGAGAGGAGCTCGACGTAGTTCTCGATGCCGGAGGGCTGGAAGCCGATGATGGCGTTGCCGGAGGTGAAGGTGTACCCGATCGAGACGATGATCGGGACGAGCATCACCACGCTGTAGATCAGCAGGGCGGGTCCGACGAGGATCAGGGTCGATCGCCGGTCTCCGAGGAGGGGGTTCATGGGCTGCCTTCTGTGCGGACGGGCGCGTGGAGGCGCGGCTCACGGAGTGCCGTGAGCCGCGCCGGGGTCGATCAGTCCAGGTCGCCCTGGACGAGGGTCATGAACTCCTCGGCGGTGATGGCGCCGGTCACGAGCTGCGCGGCGTTCTGCTGCGAGGTCGTCGTGGCCTGCGCGGAGAAGTACGCCTCGAACCACGGGACGGTGGTGTCCGTGGAGGAGATGAGGTCGCGCACCTCGGTGGTCAGCGGCGAGGTCTCGACGTCGCCGTCGACGGTGAAGCCGGAGATGCGGCTGCTGTCCTGCAGGGCGACCGTGCCGTAGTTCTCGGTGATGCACTTCACCCAGGCGCGGCTGTCGTCGTTGAGCGCGGACTCGTTGATGGTGAAGGGCAGGCCCACGTTGGCGACGAGCTGGCTGCTGTCGCCGGACCCGCCGTCGACGTCGGGGAACGGCATGAAGCCGATGTTCTCCTCGCCGATCTCGTTCAGCTCCGGGTCCCCGATGCTGCTGAGGATCCAGCTGCCCATGTAGATCATGGGCGAGCTGCCGTTGAGGAACTGGTTGATGGAGGTGTCGTAGTCGATGGAGCCGACGCCCTGGCCGAAGTAGCCGGCGGCGCCGAGGTCGGCGACCTCCTGCGCGGCCGCCACGTACTCGGGGTCGGTCAGCTCGGCGTCGCCGTCCTTCACCTTCTGCAGCGCGTCCGGGCCGAGGTCGCGCTCGATGTAGTTGCCGATGAGGCGCGTGAGGGGCCAGCCCTGCTCGCCGCTGGCGGAGAACGGCACGACGCCGGCGTCCGCGAAGGTGGCGGCGGCCTCGACGAGCTCGTCCCAGCTCGTGGGGACCGCGATCCCCTGCTCGTCGAACTGCGCCTCGTTGTACCAGACGCCCTCGATGTTGTACTCGGTGGGGAGCACCACGAAGTCGCCGTCGTAGAGGGACTCGACGGTGGAGCGGGCCGCGGGCTCGATGCTGTCGGAGACGCCCAGGTCGTCGAAGAGGGTGCTGAGGTCGGCGCCGCTGCCGGCCTCCTTCAGCTGCAGGGTGAGCTCGCTGGTGTCGACGGCGTACATGACGGGGAGGCCGCCCTGGCCGGCGAGGAGCTGGACCTGCTGGTTGAGGTTGGTCTGGGGCACGGTGTCGACCTTCAACGGCATGGCCGCCTGCTCGGTGGCGCACGCGCCCTCCGCCAGCGTTTGAAGCGTTCGAGGGACTACCTCGTTCTCGACGTTCCCGAGGACGGTGAACTCCGTGGGGGCAGCGCCCCCTCCGCCGCCGGCGCACGCGGACAAGGCCAAGATGGTCACGCCCGCTGCGGTGACCGCAGCAGCCCGACGAGCTGACTTGAGCAACATTCCTCCTTGAATGGCTGGACGCTCCAGAAGTTGAAGCGCTTCAAAGTAAGACACGCCCAGATCGCGATGTCAAGGGGCGTGCGCCGTCCGGGGCGGTACGCTCGGTCGCACCATGACGGTCTCCTCCTCGACTCCCCCGCGCCGGGCACCGCTCATGTCGGACGTCGCGAAGCTCGCCGGCGTCTCCATCGGGACGGTCTCGAACGTCCTCAACAGTCCGGCCGCGGTGCGGGCGAGCACGCGGGAGAAGGTGCTCGACGCCATCTCCACCCTGGGGTTCGTCCCCAACAGCACGGCCCGCAGCCTGGCCGTCGGCCGCGGGACGGCGATCGGCTTCATCGCGGTGGACCTCGGCAACTCCTACTTCCTCGACATCTCCCGCGGCATCGAGCAGGAGGCGGACGCCGGAGGGCGCCGCGTCCTGCTCGCGAACTCGGACGTCGACCTCGGGAAGCAGACGGCGCACCTGGAGCTGTTCGAGCAGGCGCGCGCGGCCGGCATCGTCCTCGCGCCCTTCGACGGTCCCCTGGACGAGGTGCGGGCGCTCCGCCGACGCGGGACGCAGGTCGTCTACGTGAACTGGCCGGGCGTCGAGGGCGAGAGCTGCGGCGTGGTCGTCGACGAGGTCCTCGGGGGCGAGCTGTCGGCGCGGCACCTCATCGAGCAGGGCAGGACGCGCCTCGCCTTCATCGGGGGTCCCTTCAGCCTGACCGCGGTCCGCGACCGCTTCGAGGGCGCCTCCCGCGCGGTCCGCGCCGCGTCGGGCGTGACGCTGGAGCTCATCACGACCCCCAAGCTGACGGTGCCCCCGGGGATCGCCGTGGGTCGGGAGCTGGCGGGGCGGGACGCGCGATCGCGTCCGGACGGGATCGTCTCCGCCTCCGACGCCCTGGCGGCCGGCATCGTGCAGTCGCTCGTCGTCGAGGGCGTCCGCGTCCCGGAGGACATCGCGATCGTCGGCTACGACGACAACCACTTCGCGGACAGCACGCTCCTGCCGCTCTCGACGGTGGGGCAGCCCGGCGTCGAGATGGGCCATCGGGCCATGCGCCTGCTGGCGGAGGAGATCGGGACGTCCGGCGACCACGTGCACGCCCACCAGACGGTCACGCTGTCGCCGCGGCTCATCGTCCGCGCCAGCAGCTCCGTCGGCGCGCTCGGCTAGCGGTCCGCGGCTACCCGGTCGACGCCGCGAGGAACGCGTCGAGCCCCACGGGCGGGCGGCCGAGCACGCGCTCCACGTCGCCGCTCACGTGCGCCATCTCCCCCGCGGCCATCGCCGTGTAGGTGCTGACCCACGCGTCCACCTGCCAGCGCGGCGCGCCCCAGCGCTCCCGGGAGGCGTACGCCTCCGCGAGGCTCTCGTCCCGGTAGGCGACGGGGCGGTCGCCGTGCGCGGTGAGGGTCGCCGCGACCTCGGCGAGGGAGAGCGCCTCGGGGCCGGTCAGGTCGTAGGTGACGTCGCGGTGCGCGTCGGGGTCCCGGAGCACCGCGGCGGCGACCTCGGCGACGTCCGACCGGGTCACGGCAGCGACGCGCCCCGCGCCGGCGGGCCCGCGGATCACGCCGTCGTCGCCCACGAGCGCGCTGATGAAGTCGAGGTAGAAGGCGTCGCGCAGGAGGGTCCAGCGCATCCCGGAGGCGCGGATCCGCTCCTCGGTCGCGTGGTGGTCGCGCGCCAGCGTGAAGGTCGCGTCCGGTGCCGCGCCGGCGAACGACGTGTAGACCACGTGCCGGACGCCCGCCTCCGCGGCCGCGTCCACGAACGCGCGGTGCTGGTCGAGCCGGTGCTCGTCCTCCGCCGCCGAGACCATGAGCAGCGTCTCCACGCCGCGCAGCGCGGCGAGCGACGCGCCCCGGTCCCCGTACGACGCCTCGTGGACGGTCGCCCCCGGGAGCCTCGGCGCGCGGGCCGGCGTGCGCGCGATCAGGCGGAGGGCGAGCCCCGCGTCGGCCAGGCGGCGGGCGACCTGGCCCCCGATGGCGCCCGTGACGCCGGTGACGGCGATCTGCCCGGTCATGCTGTCTCCTCTCCGCTCGAGGGCGCCCGCCGTCCGGTGCGGACCCGGCGCGCCCCGCGGTGTCCCGACCCTAGCCCGGGCGCGACGCGGCCCCCGCCTCGCGAGGGGGACGGGGGCCGCGACGGGGCGGATCAGCGCATCACGAGCCGGCGCGGGTCACGATCACGTCGAAGGTGGTCGTCCGGACGTTCCCGGCGCGGTCCTTCGCGGTGCAGGACACGGTCGTCGTGCCGACGGGGAAGACGCCGCTGCGGGGCGGCGCGCACACCACCCGCACGTTCCCGTCGCGCGTGTCGATGGCCGACGGCAGCGCGTAGGGCACGCGGACGCCGGTCGCCTTCGTGGCGACCGCGGTGATGTCGTCGACGTCCGCGATGCGCGGTGCGGACAGGTCCGCCGGACGGGCCGGCAGCTTCCGCGCGTCCACGATGCCCCAGTAGGCGGGAGCCGCCTGCAGGTCGTCGTCGAACGGCAGCGGCTGCTCCCAGGGACGCGCGATGGGCCACGTGCGCAGCCAGCTTCGGGCGTTGCTCACGCCCCAGAAGGTGATCGAGTCGATGGACGACGACTGCTGGCGGATCATCTGGAACAGGTCGCGGTAGTAGTAGCCGACCTCGGCTCCGGCCTGCGCGTCGTCGGCGTAGACGGGCGTGTACGGATCCTGGGGTGCGCCGCTGACGTCCGCGCCCTCGTTCTGGTTCGACGCGTTCACGTCGAGCTCGGTGATGGCCTGGAGGAGGCGGGTGTCGATTCGCTCGACGGCACGGATGGAGTCGCGCAGCCACGACACGGGCCGGGCGAAGTCGACGTGCGCCTGGTGGCCCACCCCGTCGATCGGCACCCCGCGGGCGACGAGGGCGGAGACCAGCTCGAGGTAGTCGGCGCGCTTGGTCGGCAGCTCGGTGTTGTAGTCGTTGATGAACAGCTCCACGCCCGGGAAGTGGGCGCGCGCGAGGCGGAAGCCCTCGTCGACGAAGCCCTCCCCCAGCACCTGGTACCAGCGGCTGTCGCGCATGTCGTGCGCGTTGTCGTTGGGGCCGTCGGCGATGACCTCGTTGACGACGTCCATGGCCCAGATGGGGCTGTCGCCATCGGGGTAGCGGGCCGCGATGTGGTCCGCGATGCCCGTGACGTGCGCCTCCATGCGGGCCTTCAGCAGCGCCTGGTCGGCGGGGCTGTCGGTGAGGGGGCGGTCGCCGTCGAGGAAGAACCAGGCAGGCGTCTGCGAGTGCCAGAACAGCACGTGGTAGTAGACGTCGGTCCCGGTGCGGTCGGCGAAGTCGAGCAGCTGGTCGAGCTGCGTGAAGGTGAACTGCCCCTCGACGGGCTGCACGCTCTCGGGCTTGCCGGCGTTCTCCGGGGTGAACGCGTCGAACTGGCGGCTGACGAGGTCCGCTCCCGCGCCGACCGTCTCGCGTCCGTCGATGGCGACGCCGACGTGCTCGATGCCGCGGGCGCCGAGGACGTCCCGGAGTGCGGGGATGTCCGTCTGCACGGGCGTCTCCACGGCGTCGCCGAGCTGGAAGTCGTCGAGCAGGAAGTCGGTGCCGACCGTCCCCTCCACGTAGACCTGCGCCTTGTCGACGGGACCGCCGAGCGTGTACGTGCCCGTGAGCTCCGTCCAGGCGTCGGCGGTGACGCGCGCCGCGGCTCCGGCGACGCCGTCGTAGCCGCTGCCGCCGCCGGTGTCGCGCTGCACGGACACCTTGAGCGACGCGGGCTCCTCGCCCGCGGCGAGGCGCGCCCAGACGGTGACCTCCACCTGCTGGCCGACGGCCAGCGCCGAGGTCACGTCGAGTGCGGCGCCGTGCCACTCCTGCGTGCGGTCCGCGACGAGGAGGCTGCCGGATCCGGTGTGGGCGATCGCGCTGGGCGAGATGCGGACGCCGTCGCCGCGCGGCGACCAGCCGTCCGTGCCGCCCTCGAAGCCGGAGCCGATGCCGGCGGGGGCGGCGTCGACGGCCTGGGCGGCGGGGGTGGCGAG
>NZ_JAVCVL010000094.1:0-9693 GCF_032917815.1 Clavibacter sp. MX14-G9D
GCCGAGGCCCGGGCCGTCTCCTCGGAGCGCGCCCGGGTCGTCGCCGAGCTCGGCGACGCGCACGCGACCACCCTCGAGTCGCTGCTCGCGGTCCTGCGCTCCTCCCGCACCGGCGACGCGGCCGCGCGCCAGACCGCCGCGGAGCTCGCCACCAACGCCATGGTGGAGCTCCGCGCCGCATCTGACCGCGACCGGTCGCTCGGCGAGGAGCCCGTCGCGCGCGCCTTCGCCCGGCTCCGCGACGACCTCCGCCCGCTCGTGCGGTTCCGCGACCTCGACGTGCAGTTCGTGGAGCCGCCGGTCGACGGACGCGCGCTCCCCGGCGAGGTCGCGCACGCGGGGCGCGCCATCGTGCGCGGCGCCGTGCTCGCGCTCGTGGAGGAGCCGGACGTCACCCGCGTGCGCATCCAGTGGGACTGCGACGGCAGCAACCTCCTGGTCGGGATCCGCGACGACGGCGCGGGCTCCACTACCGCCGACCTCGACGCGCTCCGTCGCCTGACCGACCGCGTGGCCGCGCTCGACGGCACGCTCGAGGTGACCGCGACGCCCGGTTGGGGTTCGGAGATCGCCGTGCGCCTCCCGCTCGACGCGCCGGCGGCCGGCTTGGACGCCGCGGGGGAGGCGGGCCTCAGCGCCCGCGAGCGGGAGGTGCTCGCGCAAGTCGCCGCCGGATCCCGCAACCGCGCCATCGCCGCCTCCCTCGGGATCAGCGAGAACACCGTGAAGTTCCACGTCGCCAACCTCCTCCGGAAGATGGGCGCGTCCACGCGCGCGGAGCTCGCCGGCCTCGTGCGCGGCTGACGCCGCCGGCGGCCGGCGGACGCCGCCGGAGATGACGGCCCTCCGAGGGGATGCGCGCGTTGACCCCATGGAAACCCAAGCTCCGTAAGGTATTGCTCACCGCCGCCTACGAACGAGGATGTCCCGCATGCGCCCTGCCCCCACCCGCCGCCCGTCCGGAGCCGCGCGCTCCGGCGCCCTCGCCGTCGTGGCGGGCCTCTCCGCCACCGCGGTCCTCGGTCTCGGCGCCGCGCCCGCGTCCGCCGCGGAGGGCGACGTCGCCATCGACGTCTACTCCATCAACGACTTCCACGGCCGCCTGGAGACGACGTCGTCCACCGCGGGCGCCGCCGTCATCTCGGGCGCGTTCCAGCAGGCGAAGGCCGAGAACCCGAACAGCACGCTCATCTCCGCGGGCGACAACATCGGCGCGAGCACCTTCACGTCGCTCTCGCAGCAGGACGAGCCCACGCTCGCCGCGCTGAACGCCATGGGCGTGTCCGTGTCGACGCTCGGCAACCACGAGTTCGACCAGGGCCGGGACGACGTCGACGACCGCGTCGTCCCCGCGTCCGACTTCCCGTACATCTCCGCGAACCTGTACGAGAAGGGGACGACGGAGCACGCCTACGCGGCCTACGACGTGCAGGAGATCGGCGGCGTGCGCGTCGCGTTCGTCGGCGCCACGACCGAGTCCCTGCCCGAGCTCGTGAGCCCGGCCGGCCTCGCCACGCTCGACGTCGGCAGCGTCGTCGACTCCTCGACCGCGACCGCCCGCGCTCTCCGCGACGGCGACGACGCCAACGGCGAGGCCGACGTGGTCGTGCTCGTCGTGCACGAGGGCGCGTCCACCTCCGACGAGTCCGCCCTCACCGACGACTCGGTCTTCGGCCGCATCGTTACGGGCGTCCAGGCCGACGTCGACGCCGTGGTCTCCGGCCACACGCACCTCGGCTACGACTACGAGCTGCCCGTCGCCGGCAGGGCGCTGCCGCTGCCCGTGCTCCAGACCGGCAGCTACGGCACCAACCTCGGGCACCTGTCGCTCACGGTGGACCCCGCCACGAAGGCGCTCACCTCCATCTCCTCGGAGCTGGTGCCGCTTCTCACCGCCGAGGGGGAGCCGGCGTTCCCGGCGGATCCCGCGGTGCAGCGCATCGTCGACGACGCGGTCGCGGAGGCCGAGGTCATCGGCAGCCGCACGGTCGGCGAGATCTCGGGCGACATCACGCGCGCCCGCCAGTCGGACGGCGCCGAGAACCGCGGCGGAGAGTCCACCATCGGCAACCTCGTCGCCGACGCGCAGCTGTGGGCGACCCAGGAGGACCTGGGCACCGAGATCGCGTTCATGAACCCGGGCGGCATCCGCCAGGACCTCACCGTCGCGTCCTCGGGCGCCGGCGACTCCGAGGGCGAGGTGACCTACAAGGAGGCCGCCATCGTGCAGCCGTTCGCCAACACGCTCACGGTCGCGCGGATCACGGGCGCGGGCGTGAAGGCCGTGCTCGAGCAGCAGTGGCAGCCCGAAGGCTCGTCCCGGCCGTTCCTCAAGCTCGGGCTCTCGCGCGACCTCACCTACACGTACGACCCGACGGCCGCGCGCGGCGAGCGGGTCACGGGCGTGTTCTTCCAGGGCGAGCCGGTGGATCCCGCGCGCGTCTTCACGATGGTCGCGAACAGCTTCCTCGCGGAGGGCGGCGACAACTTCACGGAGCTCGCGAACACCACCGAGCAGAGCGACTCCGGCCGCGTCGACCTCACCGCGTTCGTCGACCACATCACCGAGTTCTCGCCCGTCGACCCGGACTCGGCGACGCGGTCCATCGGGATCGTCGACACCACGGGCGCCCGTCCGGCGGCCGGCCAGGAGCGCACCTACGAGCTCTCGTCGCTGCTGGTCTCGAACGCGCCCGTGCAGGACACGGAGGTCGTGACGCTCATCGACGGCGAGGAGGTCGCGCGGACGCCGATCGACGCCGCCGTGGTCGACACGACCGACGAGCAGGGGCGCGCGAGCGTCCGCTTCACCGTCCCGGCCGACCTCGCGCCGGGTGCGCACCAGCTCGCGTTCCTGCTCCCGAGCACGGGGGCCTCGGTGCTCTACGCGCTCGACACGGCGGCCGGGTCCGTGGTCCCGTCGGGCACGGGAGTCGTCCCCGCGCCGAGCACGGAGCCGACCCTCGCGGCGACCGGATCCGAGGCGGCCCCCGTCCTCGGCACCTCGCTCGCCGCGCTCGCGCTCGGCCTCGCGCTCGTCGCGTTCCGCCGCCGCGCATCGGCGGCCGCGCGCCGCTGACGCGCGCGCGTCCGTGACGGACGGGGCGGGTGCCGGGACGATCGGCGCCCGCCCCGTCCGCGCGTCCGGCGCCGGTCGGATGGGCCGCCTCCCGGCCTACGCTGGAGCGGTGTTCGACCTCCACCACCTCAGCGCACAGGACCAGTGGGACCAGCTCCAGCGCGGCGAGGTCACCCCGACCGAGCTCGTCACGCACTACCTCGAGCGCATCGAGCGGCTGGATCCCGGCCTCGGCGCCTTCACCACCGTCACCGCCGACCGCGCCCTCGCGCGCGCCCGCCACGTCGAGCGCGAGGTGCCGCGCACCGCGCCGCTGTGGGGCCTCCCGTTCGGCGACAAGGACCTCTCCGAGCGCGCGGGCGTCCGCACCACGTTCGGCTCGCGTCTCTTCCGCGACCACGTCTCGGAGCGCACCGACCCGATCCCGCAGGCCCTCGACGACGCCGGCGGCATCAGCCTCGGGAAGACGAGCGCGCCGGAGTTCGGCCTGCCCTCCTACACGGAGGGGCTCGTCGCGCCGCCCGCGCGCACGCCGTGGGACACCGCCCTCGGCGCCGGCGGGTCGAGCGGGGGAGCGGCGGTGGCGGTCGCCGCGGGCCTCCTGCCCTTCGCGCCCGGCACCGACGGCGGCGGATCGGTGCGCATCCCCGCCGCCGCCACCGGCCTCGTGGGCCTCAAGCCCTCCCGCGGCCTCGTGCCCGCGCAGTCCGGCCTGGAGTCCCTCGCCGGGCTCGTCGTCCCCGGCCCGCTCGCCCGCGGGGTCGCCGACGCGGCCATGCTGCTCGACGCGATGATCGGCCGGGTCAACGGCCGCATCCCGCACCCGTTCACCCTGCGCGCGCCCGAGGACGGCGACGGCGACCTGCTGGGCGCCGCCGTCCGCGGCGAGGGCCGATTCCAGATCGGCGTCATGACCACCTCGCCGTGGGACGACGCGTACGAGATCGTCCTCGACCCCTCCGCCCGCGACGCGCTCGCCGTCGCCGTGCGCGAGCTCGCGGACGTCGGCCACGGCCTCGAGGACCTGGCCCTCGCGCCCGATCCCACGTACGCCCCGGCGTTCCGCACGATCTGGCAGGCCGGCGCCGCGGGGATCCCCGCCGAGGGCGCCGACCTGGAGCTCCTCGAGCCGCTCACGCGCTGGCTCGTGGAGCGGGGCCGCGCGCTCTCCGCCCGCGACCTGGCGCGCGCGCTCGCGCAGCTCACGGCGTTCGAGCGGAGCGTCATCGCGCAGTCCGCGCACGTCGACGCCGTGCTCACGCCGGCGCTCGCCATGGAGCCGCGACCGCTCGGCTGGTACGACGCGGAAGACGGCGAGCGGAACTTCGCGCAGCAGGTGCGCTACACGCCGTACACGTCGTTCGCGAACGTCACCGGCCTCCCGGCGATCACGCTGCCCGTGCACCTCACCGACGACGGCCTGCCCATGGGCGTCCAGCTCGTCGGCCGGCCGGGCGGGGAGGCGACGCTGCTCGCGATCGGGCGCCAGCTCGAGCGCCGCCTCGGCTGGCTGCGCCGGCACCCGTCGCAGTGGTGAGGGCGGCGCGGGTCGGCATCCGCGCCGCGGGCTAGACCAGCCCGGCGACGCCCTTCACGATGGCCGTCACCGCGCCCGCGAAGGCGAGCACCACGACGGCGGCGCGGGCGGCGCGGGTCGGGATCCGCGGTGCGAGCAGCGTGCCCGCGCCGACGCCGGCGACGAGGGTGACGACGATCCCGATCCACGCCGCCGCGCCGAGGTCGGGCCACCGGTCCGGCGCGAGGACGAGCTTCGTCATGAGCGACACCGCGCCCGTCGTGAGGAAGAACGGCTGCAGCGTGGCCGCGAACCCGCGCTGCTCCCACCGGCTCACGACCGCGTAGACGCTGACGCTCGGGCCGCCGATGCCCGCCGCGGCGTTCATCACGCCCGCCGCGAAGCCGAAGCCCGCCATCACGCCGGGTCCGTCGATGACGCGGCTCGTCCGCCGGAGGGCGAGGGAGGTGGTCAGCGCCGCGACGAGCAGGCAGCCGATGCCGATCTCGAGCGCGGGCTCCGGCAGCAGGTAGGCGAGGAGCGCGCCCGGCACGATGCCCACCACCGCGGGGCCGGCGAGCAGCAGGTACCGCCGCCACTCCACGTCGCGGACCGCGCTGGCGAGGATGAGGCCGGCCGACAGCACGCTGCACAGGTTCACGATCATCACGCCGTCGAAGGGCCCGAGGAGGATCACGAGCACCGGCGCCACCACGAGGGCGAACCCGAGGCCCGTCACGCGCTGCGCCACGGCGCCCACGAACACGGCGACGAGGACGGGGGCGATCACCCTGACATCCTCCCGTGGATCCGGCTCCGGAACGGGCGGACGCCCTCGACCGCTGAGGTAAGGCATGCCATACTTAGGCTGTGCTTACCTCCTCCGCGACCCTCGCCAGCAGCACCGCCGACGTGGAGCCCGTGGTCGAGGAGCAACCGGCGGCCGTCCAGGCCCCCGAGGCGGAGCGCCCGGCCTACCGCCCCTTCGCGGCCCGCGTCGCGCGCACCGAGCGCCTGAGCCCCACGTTCCTCCGCATCACGTTCCAGGGCGACGACCTCCGCGACTTCGGCGACGAGTGCCTCGACCAGCGCATCAAGCTGCTCCTGCCCGTCGCCGAGCACGGCCTGCCCGACCTGTCGGGCGTCGGCGGCGACGACTGGTTCGCCTGGTGGCGCGCCCTGCCGGACGCGGAGCGCAACCCGCTGCGCACCTACACCTCCCGCGCGGTCCGCCGCGAGCTCGGCGAGGTCGACGTGGACTTCGCGCTGCACGGCGACATGGGGCCCGCGTCCCGCTGGGCGGGCGCCGCCCGGGTGGGCGACGACATCGTGCTCATCGGCCCCGACGCCCTGAGCCCCGCGCGCGGCCTCGGCATCGAGTGGCACCCCGGGCACGCGCGCTCGCTGCTCCTCGCGGGCGACGAGACGGCCGCGCCCGCGATCTGCAACATCCTCTCCTCCCTCCCGGAGGACGCCGTGGGCTGCGCCTTCATCGAGGTCCCCGTCACGGGCGACCGCCTCGAGGTGCGCGTCCCGAAGGGCGTCAACCTCACCTGGCTCCCGCGTGACGGACGACCGAACGGCTCCCGCCTCGAGGAGGCCGTGCGCCACTGGGTGGACTGCCACGTGAAGGTCGGCGCCATCGCCACCCCCGAGGTCGCGCTCGCCGACGCGGAGCAGGCGCTCGCGGAGGACGACGCGGAGGCCATCGTGTGGGACGCTCCGGTCGTCCACGAGGGCTCGACGCTCTACGCGTGGCTCGCCGGGGAGTCGGGCTGCATCAAGGCCATGCGCCGCTTCCTCGTGCGCGACACCGGCATCGACCGGCGTCAGGTCGCGTTCATGGGCTACTGGCGCCGCGGCGCCGCCGAGGGGTCCTGACCGTGGCCGGGGCGACCCGCTCGCGCACCGCGAAGGGCACGAAGCGGCAGGTCCTGCTCGTCACCGACGAGTCCGGCCTCGCCGAGGCGCAGGCCGCGCTCGCGGTCCTGCCCATGTGCACGCGGGGCAGCGTGTTCGTCGAGGTGCCGGACGCCTCGGTCGACGTGCGGCTCGCGCACCCGCCGCGCATGGTCGTCACGGTCATCTCGCGCGCCGGCCGGGGGGCCGACGGCGCGCCCGCCGAGCCCATGGTCGCCGTCGCGCGGGCCGTCGGCGCGTGGGCCAGCGAGATGATGGTGTTCGCCGCGCCGATCTCCGACGAGCACCCGGTCACCGAGGTGAGCGTGCTGCTCGGCGGCCACGTCGGCGGGCACGACGACCTGCTGCACCTCCTCGCGACGATCTGAGCCCGCCGGAGCTCCCGGTGCGCGCCCCGCACGCGCGGAGCCCTCAGCCGCGGACCGGATCCCCGTCGGTCCCGGAGGCGAGCTCCAGCGCGGCCCAGAGCTCACGGCCGAGGCGCCGGTCGGCGGCTTGCGCCGTCGTCCTGCCGTCGGGCGTGAGCTGGTCGAAGTACGTGCCGTTCGGCGCCGCGAGGTCCGGCACCGACGCCAGCTGCACGAGCGGCACGGCGCCCGCCTCGGCCGAGATGCCGTAGGCGCCCATGGAGAGCGCGAGCAGCGCTCTCATCACGGTGCTGTCGGCGCCGAACGACGTGCGCACGAGCCCGGGATGGAACGAGCACGCCTCGATGCCGAGTGGGCCGACGCGCTCGGCGAGCGTGCGCATCATGAGGATCATCATGGCCTTCGACGTGCCGTACGCCTGCCAGCCGCCGAGCCACGGGCGCTTCCGCCAGTCGAGGTCGTCGAGGCGGACGCGTCCCCACAGGTTCGCGCGGCTCGCCGTCCCGATGACGCGCACCGGGCTCTTCGCGCCGCGCAGCCCGTCCTGCGTCCGCTCGAGCCGCGGCAGGAGGAGGCGGGTCAGCAGGAAGGGCGCGAGGACGTTGCGCTGGAACGTGGTCTCGTGCCCGTCGACCGTCATCGCGCGCCGCGGCACGAGGCTGCCGGCGTTGAGCGCGAGCACGTGGATCCGCGGGCAGGTCTCGAGGAGCGTCGCCGCGAGGGCGCGCACGTCGTGCAGCCGGTCCATGTCGGCGAGGACGTGGCGCGCGCCGAGCTCCGCGGCGATGCCGCGCGTGCGCTCGGGATCGCGCCCGACCACGACGACGTCGGCGCCGCGGTCGTGCAGCTCGCGCGCGGCGATGCGCCCGATGCCGGAGCTCGCGCCCGTGATGACGACGGTGCGGCCGTCGAGCGGACCGGTCACCGGTAGCCGCCCTTCTCCAGCCCCGCCTCGATCTCGAACCGGTTGTGGAGCGGATCCCGCCCGGCCCACCAGTACAGCGCCGGCATCAGGAGCCCGTATCGGCGCCACTGCAGGACGTGCACCGCCTCGTGCTCCAGCACCGCCGGGCCGGCGTTGTCCCGCGTGAGGTAGACGCGGCCGACGCACGTGCCGCCGCGGCCGAAGACCCACGACGGGAGGCCCGTGAGCACGATGAGGTCGCCGTGACGGCGCACCTCGCCCGTGCTGAGCGGCAGGCCGACGACGAGCCCCACCGCGGTCGCGACGCCGCTGCCCGCGCGCGACACGGGCGAGTCGAGCAGGACGCCGCGGACCGCGCCGGCCACGGCGCCGAGGGCGGACCGGATCACGCGGTCGGCCGCCCGTACGTCTCGAGCAAGCGCAGCCAGACCTCGCTGACGGTCGGGTAGGAAGGCACCGCGTGCCACAGGCGCGTGAGGGGCACCTCGCCGACGACGGCGATCGTGGCGGAGTGCAGGAGCTCCGCGACGTCGGGGCCCACGAAGGTGACGCCGACGATCACGCCGCGGTCCTCGTCGACCACCATGCGCGCCTGCCCGGCGTAGCCGTCCGCGTGGAGGCTCGAGCCCGCGACGGATCCGAGGTCGTAGTCGACGACGCGGGTGCGGAGGCCCGCGTCCTCCGCGGCCTTCGCCGTGAGCCCGACGCTCGCGACCTCGGGGTCGGTGAAGGTGACCTGCGGGACCGCGCGGTGGTCGGCCGTCGCGACGTGCACGCCCCAGGGGGAGTCGTCGACGGTGCCGCCGGTCGCGCGCGCGGCGATGACCTCGCCCGCGGCGCGTGCCTGGTACTTGCCCTGGTGCGTGAGGAGCGCCCGGTGGTTGACGTCGCCGACCGCGTAGAGCCACGGCGATCCCGCGTTGACGTCGCCCGTCACGAGCATGGTGTCGTCGACGTCGAGGTAGGCGCCCGGCTCGAGCCCCACGGTGTCGAGCCCCAGGTCCTCGGTGCGCGGCGTGCGCCCCGTGGCCACCAGGACCTCGGCGGCCGTGACGGCGGACCCGTCCTCGAGCTCGACCCGCACCACGTCCCCGTCGCGCGTGACGCGGGAGGGCGATGCGCCGAGGCGCACGTCCACGCCCATGCCGCGGAGGCTGTCGGCCACGAGCTCGCCGGCGAACGGCTCCTGCCCGGTGAGCAGCCCGCTGCGGGCGACGATGGTGACGGCGCTGCCGAGCGACGCGTACGCGGTGGCCATCTCGGCCGCGACCACGCCGCCGCCGATGACGACGAGCGACTCCGGGACGACCTCGGCGCTGGTCGCCTCGCGGCTCGTCCACGGCTGCGCCTCGGCGAGGCCCGGGATGTCGGGGAGGAGGGCGGCGGTGCCCGTGGAGACGGCGACGGCGTGCGTCGCCTCGTGCTCCACCGTGGATCCGTCGGGCGCCGTGACCGTGACCCGGCGGGGACCGGAGAGGCGGCCGTGCCCGCGGGCGAGGTCGATGCCGATGCCCTCGAGCCAGCTCACCTGGCCCTCGTCCGACCAGGAGCTCGTGAACGAGTCGCGGCGCGCGAGGACCGCGGCCACGTCGAGGTCGCCGGTCACCGCCTCGCGGGATCCGGCCACCGCGCGGGCGGCGCGGAGGGCGCTGCCGGAGCGGAGCAGCGCCTTGCTCGGCATGCAGGCCCAGTAGGAGCACTCGCCCCCGACGAGCTCGGACTCGACGACGAGCACGGAGAGCCCGCCCTGCTTCGCGCGGTCGGCGACGTTCTCGCCGACGGGGCCGGCACCGATGACGATGAGGTCGTAGGAGGTCATGGTCCCGACCCTACTCGCGGCCCCCGGCAGCCCCGGTCGCCGGTCGGTGGGCGGATCAGCGTCCGA
>NZ_JAVCVL010000095.1:0-9658 GCF_032917815.1 Clavibacter sp. MX14-G9D
GGGCGACGTGCTCCCCGTCGGGCCGCCGCCCGCGCGGCCCGTCCCGCCGATCGACTCGCTCGCCGTGACCGCGCCCGCGGACGGCGAGGTCGTCCTCCGCGTGTCGGCCGGTCCCCGCCTCGACTGGTTCGTCGACGGGTCCTGGGCCGCGCTCCTCGACCGGCCGTGGGAGGTGACCGCCGAGGCCGACCGCGTCGGCGTCCGCCTGGCGGGCGAGCCGCTCGTCCGGCGGATCCCCGGCGAGCTGCCCAGCGAGGGCGTCGTCACCGGAGCGCTCCAGGTGCCGCCCTCGGGGCAGCCGATCCTGTTCCTCGCCGACCACCCGATGACGGGCGGCTACCCGGTGATCGGCGTGGTCGCCCGCGACGACGTCCGCCTGGCCGCGCAGCTGCGCCCCGGCCAGCGCGTCCGTCTCGTCTGAGGCGGACGCGCCGACCGGGGCGCAGGGGGGGGGCGGCGGTCAGTACCCGCCGGTGCCGTACATCTGGAGGCCGGCGGTGACGGCCTCCAGGGCCTTCACGATGGAGACGAACGCCACGATGGCGATGAGCCCGATCCAGAGCCAGATCGGGGCGAGCGCGTTGGCGGGGGAGCCCGGGATGCGGCGGCGGACGACGATCGACCGGCCGATCAGGTAGACGCCGCCGGCCACGGGGATGAACGCCCACGCCCAGTGGAACGGCCGCACGATCCCGCGGCGCGTGAGGTCGCGGTGGTCGAAGTAGGCGAGCGCGACGGAGGCCGCCCACATGAGGAACTGCACCAGGCTGCTGAGCGCCGAGGCGACGGCGGCGTCGGGCCGCGGGCCGCGCGCGCCCATCTCGAGCGCCGCGCGGTAGTCGACGCTGAGCGCCAGGAGGATCGAGATCACCGGCAGCGCCGCGAGGACCCACACGGCCCAGGTGAAGGGGGAGGTGCCCGCGGGCGCCTGCGGCGGCGGGGTCGGGGCGGCGTACGCCGGCGGCGCGTAGCCGGCCTGCGAGTACGGCTGCTGGGAGTAGGGCTGCTGACCGGACGGCTGGTGGGAGTACGGCTGCTGCGAGTACGGCTGCTGCGCAGCCGGCGGGCTGACGGGCGGCGCGACGGGCGGCACGGAAGCGGCGGCGGGAGCGGCCTGCTCCGGATCGCGGCCCGCGTCCGGCGAGGACGACGTCGCGGCGGAGGAGGCAGCGGCGCTCGCCGCCGGCGCGTCCGTCAGGTGGTCCGTCCACCGCGTCCCGTCCCACCAGCGCAGGCGGTCGGATCCGGCGGGGTCCGCGTACCAGCCCGCGGGCGTGGAGGGTGTTCCGGTCGAGTCAGTCACGAGTGCTCCTTGCGAGGTGCGGCATGCAGATGGGGCGTCGGGCGCGCGCGGGCACGGACGCTGGAGGTCACACTACCCACGTCGGCCCGGACCCGGGCCGACGCTCGCGGCCCCGTGCCGGAAGCCGCGAGCGGCCGGGCCCGGCCCTCGGTCACGACGCCGCGAGCCGCCGCGCGAGGTACGGCGCGGTCCGGCTCCCGGCCGCGTCCGCGACCTCCCGCGGGGTGCCCTGGGCGACGATCCGGCCGCCCTGGTCGCCGCCGGACGGGCCGAGGTCGATCACCCGGTCCGCGTCCGCGACCACGTCCATCTCGTGCTCGACGACGACGACCGTGTTGCCGGCGTCGACGAGGCCCTGCAGCTGGCGCAGCAGCAGCACGACGTCCGCCGGGTGCAGTCCCGTCGTCGGCTCGTCGAGCAGGTAGAGCGTGTGGCCGCGCGGCGCCCGCTGCAGCTCGGTGGCGAGCTTGATCCGCTGGGCCTCGCCGCCCGAGAGCTCCGTCGCGGGCTGGCCGAGCCGCAGGTAGCCGAGGCCCACGTCGCGGAGCGTCGCCAGGGCGCGCTCGGCGAGCGGCACGTCCACGAGGAAGCCGTGGGCCTCGTCGACCGTCATCGCCAGCACGTCGGCGATGGACCGGCCGCGGTACTCGACCTCGAGCGTCCCCGGCTCGTACCTGGCGCCGTGGCAGGTGGGGCACGGCCCGTACGACCCGGGCAGGAAGAGGAGCTCGACCGTCACCGAGCCCTCGCCCTGGCACGTCTCGCAGCGCCCGCCCGCCACGTTGAAGGAGAAGCGGCCGGCGCCGTAGCCCCGGGCGCGCGCCGCGTCGGTGGACGCGTACGTGCGCCGCACCGCGTCGAAGAGGCCCGTGTAGGTGGCGAGCGTCGAGCGCGGGGTGCGGCCGATGGGTCGCTGGTCGACGGAGACGAGCCGGTCGACCGCCTCCGCCCCCTCGACGCGGGCGATCCGCGCGGGTGCCGCCGCGTCGTCGCCGTCCGCGTCGTCCGCCTGCTCGACGACCACGCGGTCGGGCGCGAGCGAGGCCCGCAGGAGGTCGGGGAGGACGCGGCTCACGAGCGTCGACTTGCCGGACCCGGAGACGCCCGTCACGGCGACCATCACGCCGAGCGGGATCTCGACGTCGAGGTCGACGAGGTTGTGGAGCGTCACGCCCGTCGCGCGGATGCTGCCGGTGGGGGTCCTGGGGGTCCGTCCGGCGCGCGGCGGCGCGAGGTCGGGGAACAGGTGGGGGCGGGTGGCGGAGGCCCCCACCTCGCGGAGGCCGGCGACGGGGCCGCTGTAGACCACGGATCCGCCCGCCTGGCCGGCCCCCGGGCCGACGTCCACGATCCAGTCGGCGCGCCGCACGACGTCCATGTCGTGCTCCACCACGAAGACCGAGTTGCCGGAGTCGCGCAGCTGCTCGAGCACCTCGAGCAGCGGCTCGGCGTCGGCCGGGTGCAGGCCCGCCGACGGCTCGTCGAGCACGTAGACGACGCCGAACAGGCCCGACCTCAGCTGCGTCGCGAGCCGGAGCCGCTGCATCTCGCCGGGCGACAGCGTGGTGGTGACGCGGCCGAGGCTCAGGTAGCCGAGGCCGAGGTCCACCAGCACGGCGAGGCGCGCGACGAGGTCGGTCGTGATGGTGACGGCCACGTCGCCCATTCCCGCGGTGGGCGCGATGGCGGCGGCGAGGTCCGCGAGGGTCAGCGCGTTGAGCTCCGCGATGCTCCGGCCGGCGAAGGTCACGGCGATCGCCTCGGGCGTGAGCCCGCTGCCGCCGCACCGCTCGCACGTGCCCGAGACCATGTGCGCGAGCGCCGCCTCGCGCAGGCGCGGGCTCGCGGAGTCGGCGAGCGTGTGCAGCACGTAGGAGCGCGCGCTCCAGAAGCGCCCGTTGTAGGGCTTCGCCACGCGGTCGCGCTGCGGCGTGATCTGCACCACCGGCTGCTCCGGGGTGAAGAGGATCCAGTCGCGGGCGTCCCGCGGCAGGTCCCGCCACGGGACGTCGACGTCGTAGCCGAGCGCGATCGTGATGTCACGGAGGTTCTTGCCCTGCCAGGCGCCCGGCCACGCGGCGATCGCGCCGTCGCGGATGCTGAGCGACGGATCCGGCACGAGCGAGTCCTCCGTGACGGTGTGCGCGACGCCGAGCCCGTGGCACACGGGGCACGCGCCCGCTGCCGTGTTGGGGGAGAAGGCGTCGGAGTCGAGGCGGCCCTGGCCGACGGGGTAGGTGCCGGCGCGGGAGAGCAGCATCCGCAGCGAGTTGGAGAGCGTGGTGACCGTGCCCACCGTCGACCGCGTGCTCGGTGCCCCCCGGCGCTGCTGGAGCGCGACGGCGGGCGGCAGCCCGGTGATGCTGTCGACGTGCGGGGTCTGCTCCTGCCGGATGAGGCGGCGGGCGTACGGCGCGACCGACTCGAAGAAGCGGCGCTGCGCCTCCGCGTAGACCGTGCCGAAGGCGAGGGACGACTTGCCCGAGCCGGAGACGCCGGTGAAGGCGACGATGCGGTCCCGGGGGATGTCGACGTCCACGTCGCGGAGCGTGTTCTCCGACGCCCCGCGGACCCGGACGAACCCGTCGGCGCGGTCGTCGGGGGCGGATGCGGGCGGGGTCGTTCCGGGGACAGGCACCTGCTCGACCCTATGCGGGTCGACGGACCTCCGCGCACCGGCCGGTCGCGGGGCGCCCGCGGGCGTCCGCGCGCCGACGGCCGTCCCCGCGGGATCGGCCGTCCGCGCGGGATCAGCCGAGCGCGCGCCGGGCCTCGAGGAGGGTCGGGAAGTCGCCCACGTCGCGACCGAGGCGGTCGGTGACGTGGAAGCCGACGCCCCACCGCTCCTCGGACATGCCGGCGAACTCGTCGCCGCGTCGGGCGACCCAGAGGCCGGCGGCGACGGGGGACCAGCTGATGCCGGGCACGTCGGTCTGGCCGGGTGCGGTCTGCGTGAGAGCCATGGCTCCTCCTTCTCCGCGGCTCGTCGTCGAGCCCGCGCTGTCGTCCGCGTCGGGGGTGCGCGCCGCGGATGGGTGGATCTCGACTGTATGCGCACTAACGACTAGTGGGCATCGTTCCGAGCGGATCCGCAGGAAGGCCGTCCGGCGTGCGCACCGGCATCGGCGGAGCGGCCTCCACGACGGCAGGGCCGCCCGCGACGTGCGTCGCGGGCGGCCCTGTCGTCGTGCGCGGGGATCAGCCGCGGATGTACGTCTCCAGCTCCGGGATGCGGAGCTTGGCGAGGCACTTCTTCTCGATCTGGCGCACGCGCTCGCGCGTCACGCCCAGCTGCTGGCTGACGAACGCGAGCGAGCGCGGCTCGAGCCCGGCCAGGCCGAAGCGCATCCGCACGACCTCGGCGTCGCGCTCGGCGAGTCCGTCGATGAGGCGCGTGACGTGCGCGGCCATGAGCTGCTGCGTCACCACGTCGATGGGCTGCGTGACGTCCGCGTCCTCGATGAGGTCGGCCATCTCGGTGTCGCCGTCGCCGCCGCTGCCGCCCACGAGGACCTGCAGCGACATGGGCTCCTGCGCGCGGTCGAGCAGGTAGCGCACCTTGGTGACGGGCGTGTCGGACTCGCGCGCGATCTCCTCCATGGAGGGGTCGCGGCCGAGCTCCACCGCGAGCTCGCGCTGCACGGCGTTGATCCGGTTGATGTGCTCGACGGTGTGCACGGGGATCCGGATGGTACGGCTCGTGTCGGCCATGCCGCGGGTGATGGACTGCTTGATCCACCACGACGCGTAGGTCGAGAACTTGAAGCCGGCCTGGTAGTCGAACTTCTCGACCGCCCGGACGAGGCCCATGTTGCCCTCCTGGATCAGGTCCAGGAACGGCAGGCCGCGGCCCGTGTAGCGCTTCGCGATGCTGACGACGAGGCGCAGGTTGGCGTTCACCAGGTGCTGCTTGGCGCGCATCCCGTCCTGGGCGAGCGTCTGGAACTCGCGCCGCTCGGCGGGCGTCAGGCCGTCGCGGGTGTCGAGCACCTCCTGGGCGAGCACGCCCACCTCGATGCGGCGCGCCACGGTCACCTCCTGCTCGGCGGTGAGCAGCGGCACGCGGCCGATCTGGCGGAGGTAGTCCTTGACGGCGTCGGTGCTGGCGCCGGGGGTGACGAGCGAGGGCTCGGGGAGGTCGCTGTCCGCGTACGGATCCACGGGGCCGATGGCCTCGATCCGGTCCAGCGCGGAGTCGGTGGTGGTGTCGGTGGCCGTGGGCCTGGTCGGTGTCATCGTCATGGTGCCCGTTCCTTCCGCGCCGTCCCTGACGGCATCGTCATGCGGGCCCCTGTCCGTGAGACGGGGGTCGCGGCGGGGTCCCGTGTGCCACGGGGCTCTCGCCAGGAGGCCGTTCCCGACCTCGAGCACCTAACTTAGCGTGCGATTCCTTTGGGGCCCAAACGTTCGTATACGCATGTAACATCCGGTCGGCGCCGGTCGCGAGAGACCGGCCCCCACCGGTGTCCACAATCGTATTGGGGACTAATGGTTAGCGCAGGGGGTTGCGCCGGATCCTCGGCGGTTGTACATCCACCCGACACCTACACTTGACGGGTGGTCGCCTCACGAATCCATCTCGTCCGTCACGGCGAGGTGCACAACCCGCACGGGGTCCTCTACGGACGCATCCCGGGATACGGCCTCTCCGAGCTCGGCCACCGCATGGCCGACGCCGCGGCACGTGCCCTCGAGGATAGCGGCGCGCCCGTCAACCGCGTCATCGCGTCCCCGCTGCAGCGCGCGCAGGAGTCCGCGGCACCCTGGGCCGAGCGCTTCGCCCTCGAGGTCGCCACCGACGAGCGGGTCATCGAGCCCACCAACCGCTTCGAGGGGTCCCGCTTCCCGTCCCCGGCGCGCATCGCGCGCTCGCCGCGCCTCTGGCCCCTGGTCGTCGACCCCGTGAAGCCCAGCTGGGGCGAGTCCTACCGGTCCATCGCGGCCCGCATGGCCGACGCGGTCAAGGCCGCGTACCGCTCCGTGCCGGACGGCGACGTCGTCATCGTCAGCCATCAGCTCCCCATCTGGATGGTGCACCTCTCCCTCGCGGGCGAGCGCCTCTTCCACGACCCGCGCAAGCGCCGTTGCGCGCTCTCCAGCATCACCACGGTCGAGCGCGTGGGCGACCGCTTCGTCGAGACCGGCTACCTCGACGCGGCCGCCGGCCTGACCGACCTCGCGGTCGACACGGGGGCCGTGTGATGCGGGGCGTCCGCCGACCGCGCCGTCTCCTCGCCGCCGCGGCGACCGCCGCCCTCGCCGCCGTGGTCCTCGCCGGCTGCGCGGAGGACCCGCTCGCCGCCCAGTACCGCAGCGGCAACAACGAGCGCTACATCGCGGGCGACGGCACCTTCACCGAGGTCCCCGTCGCAGACCGCGCCGACCCCGTCGACTTCTCCGGCACGCTCTCGGACGGCACCGAGATCTCCTCGGACGACTACCGCGGCTCCGTCACGGTCGTCAACTTCTGGTACGCCGAGTGCCCGCCCTGCCGCCTCGAGGCGAAGGACCTGCAGGCCGCCAGCGAGGAGCACGCCCCGGACGGGGTGAGGTTCCTCGGCGTCAACACGCGCGACCAGGCGCCCAACGTCGACTCGTTCGACCGCACCTACGGCATCACCTACCCGTCCGTCCTCGACGTCGAGGACACGTCGATGCAGCTCGCGTTCGCGGGCACCATCGCGCCGAACGCCGTGCCCGCCACCATCGTGCTCGACCGCGAGGGGCGCGTCGCCTCCCGGGTGCTCGGCCAGATCGACCCGGGAGTCCTGCGCACCCTCGTGACCGACACGGTCGCGGAGGCGGCGGGGTAGGTGGACCAGATCCAGGGCGCCCTCTCGGGCCAGCTCCTCGTCGCGGTGCCGCTCGCGCTGCTCGCGGGACTGGTCTCGTTCGCCTCCCCGTGCGTGCTCCCGCTCGTGCCCGGCTACCTCGGGTACATCGGCGGCATGGCCGAGGCGAAGGGCGGATCCGCGACCCGGCGCCGCCTGCTGATCGGCACGGCGCTGTTCGTGCTCGGCTTCTCGGCCGTCTTCATCGTCACGACGCTCGTCTCCGCGACGGCCGGGTTCTGGCTGATGCGCTGGCAGGACCTCATCACGCGGGTCCTCGGCGTCGTCCTCATCGTCATGGGGCTCGTCTTCACGGGACGCCTCGGCTTCCTGCAGCGCGAGGTCAAGGCCTCGTGGCGGCCGGCGACGGGCCTCGCGGGCGCGCCGCTGCTCGGCGTCGTCTTCGGCATCGGCTGGGCGCCCTGCATCGGCCCGACCCTCGCGGTCGTCATCTCCATGAGCCTCACCTCCGCGGACGCGGGCCGCGGCGTGCTCCTCGGCGTCGCCTACTGCATCGGCCTCGGCGTGCCGTTCCTGCTCGTGGCCCTCGGCCTCGGCTGGATGACGCGCACCGTCGGGTTCCTCCGCCGCCACATCCGCACCGTCAACCTCGTCGGGGGCGCCGTGCTCGTCCTCATCGGCCTGCTCATGGTCTCGGGCCTCTGGTCGGCGTGGATGCTCCAGCTCCAGGGGGTGATCGCCCAGTATGTCCCGGCCATCTGACCACGTCGACTCCCCGCGGCCCGCAGCGCGCGAGGGGGCTCCCATCGCGCAGCCGCGGCTCGGGTTCCTGGGCACGCTCCGCTGGTTCTGGCGGCAGCTCACGAGCATGCGCACCGCGCTGTTCCTGCTGCTGCTCCTCGCCTTCGCGGCGATCCCCGGATCCCTGGTGCCGCAGCGCAGCTCCGACCCGAACGGCGTGACCCAGTTCCGGGTCGACAACCCCGACGTGTACCCGGTGCTCGACGGCCTGCAGGTGTTCGACACCTACAGCTCGGTCTGGTTCTCCTCCATCTACCTGCTGCTGTTCATCAGCCTCATCGGCTGCGTCGTGCCGCGCGCCAAGCACCACTTCGACGCGCTCCGCCAGGCGCCGCCGAGGACGCCCGCGCGCCTCTCGCGCCTCGCCGGGTACACGACGCGCACGACCACCGCGGACCCCGTCGACGCCATCCGGCAGGCCCGCGCGCTCCTCAAGCGCCAGCGCTACCGCACGGTCCTCGTCGACGACGCGTCGGCCGCGGGCGGCGTCCTGTCCGTCTCCGCGGAGCGCGGGTACCTGCGCGAGACCGGCAACCTGGTGTTCCACTCGGCCCTCGTCGGGATCCTCGTGACGGTCGGCGTGGGCGGCGGCTTCGGCTACTCCGGCCAGAAGGTCCTCGTGGAGGGGCAGTCCTTCGTCAACACCCTCTCCACCTTCGACTCGTTCAACCCGGGCCGGTTCTTCGACGACTCGGCGCTCACCCCGTACCGCGTGAAGCTCGACGCGCTGCACGTGGAGTACGAGCAGGAGAACCCGAACGCCATCGGCCAGCCGCTCGACTTCACGGCCGACGTGACCGCCGACGTCCCGGGCGGCTCGCCCCAGGAGCGCGAGGTGAAGGTCAACGAGCCGCTCGCCATCGGCGGCACCGACATGTACCTGCTCGGCAACGGGTACGCGCCCCGCGTGACCGTGCGGGATCCCGAGGGCACGGTCGTCTACAGCGCCGACGTCCCCTTCCTCCCGCAGGACGCGAAGCTCACCTCGCTCGGCGTCGTCAAGGTGCCGGACGGCCTGCGCGAGCAGGTCGGGATGCTCGGCTTCTTCTACCCGACGCAGGGTGCGGAGAAGGCCCCGTTCTTCTCCTCCTACCCGGACCTCGACAATCCGCTGCTGACGCTCAACGTCTACACGGGCGACCTCGGCATCGACGGCGGCGTGCCGACCTCGGTCTACACGCTCGACACGGGCGACCTCACGCAGCTCACCGGCGGGAAGACCGGCGTGGCGTCCATCGAGCTGGCGCCCGGCCAGTCGGTCGACCTGCCCGACGGGCTCGGCAGCGTCAGCCTCGACTCGGTGCCGCGCTTCGTCTCCTTCGACGTCCACCACGACCCGACGCAGGGCTGGGTCCTGCTGTTCGCGATCCTCGTGCTCGGCGGCCTGCTCACCTCCCTCTTCGTGCCGCGCCGGCGCGTGTGGGTGAAGGCGGTGCCGCAGTCCGACGGGTCCACCACCCTCGAGTACGCGGGCCTCGCGCGCGGCGAGGACCCCACGCTGGAGGCCGCGGTCGCGGCCCTGGCCGACCGGCACGTGACCGGCCTCGAGCCGGGCCGGGTGTCAGGAGCGGAAGCTAGGCTCTGATCGTGAACACGGCCATGCTCGACGACGTCTCCCTCATCGCGCTCCTCGTCGCGATGGGGCTCTACGCGGCCGCGTTCATCGCGTTCGCCCTCGACCTGGCGCGGCGCTCGGCGCTCGTCGCCGACGCGGCCACCGCCGCCGCGCGCCAGCCCTCCGCCGTCGGCGCCACCGCCGCCC
>NZ_JAVCVL010000096.1:0-9657 GCF_032917815.1 Clavibacter sp. MX14-G9D
CGGCCCGTCGACCCGCGCCCGATGGCACCGACGCCGGGACCGTCACCGGCACGCGCGATCCCGCTCCGTCCTGAGGGCCCGGCGGCCCCGGATCGGCGCGCGTGGCCGGCCGGCGTCGGCGTCCGATGACCGCCGCCGGCCCTCGCGCGTCAGCGTCCGGCCAGCGCCTCCTCGAGGGCGGTCCACGGCAGGATGGCGCACTTCACGCGCCCCACGTACCTCGCGACCCCGTCGAGCGCGACCGCGTCGCCGAACGCCTCCGGGTCGAGCTGCAGGGTGCCGCGTCCCCGCATCACGGCGCGGAACTCCGCGATGCGCTCGAGCACCTGGGGCACGGGCGCGCCGTCGACGACGCCCACGAGCATCGAGGCCGACGCCTGCGAGATGGCGCAGCCCCGCCCCTCCCATCGCACCTCGGCGACCCGGTCGTCCTCGACGCGGATCCCGAGGGTCACCTCGTCCCCGCACGTCGGGTTCACCTGGTGCGCCCGCAGCGCCCAGCCGCCGGTGGCGCCGCGGCCCTCGGGGGTGCGCGAGTGGTCGAGGATCAGCTCCTGGTAGAGCCCGCCGGAGCCCGCGGCGGCGGTCACCGTCCCACCCCGAAGAAGGCGACCGCGTCCTCGACGCCCTGCAGGAGGAGGTCGACCTCGGCGTCGGTCGTGTACAGCGATCCGCTCGCCCGGGTGGACGCGGTGAGCCCGAGCCGGCGGTGGAGCGGCTGCGCGCAGTGGTGCCCGACGCGCACGGCGATCCCGCGGTCGTCGAGGATCTGCCCCACATCGTGCGCGTGCACCCCCGCGAGGTCGAACGCGGCGAGGCCCACCCGGTCCCGGCCGGCGCCCGGGCCGATCACCCGCACGCCGCGGATCCCGGTGAGGCCCTGCACGAGGCGCTCGCCGAGGCGGCGGCCGTGCTCCCCGACCCGGTCCATGCCGACCGCCTGGAGGTAGTCGACGGCGGCGCCGAGCGCCACCACCTGGGAGATGCGCTGCGTGCCCGCCTCGAAGCGCTGCGGCGGCGGCAGGAACTCCGCGGACTCCATGGTGACGGTCGTGATCATCGACCCGCCGGTGAGGAACGGCGGCAGCGCCTCCAGCACCGCACGGCGCCCGTAGAGCACGCCGATGCCCGTCGGCGCGAGCATCTTGTGGCCGCTGAAGACGGCGAGGTCGACGTCGAGCGCGCGCAGGTCCACCGGCAGGTGCGGCACCGACTGGCAGGCGTCGAGCACGACGAGCGCCCCGACGGCGTGCGCCCGCGCCACGACGCCGGCGAGCGGCGCGACGGCCCCGAGCACGTTGGACACGTGCGCGAGGGCGACGACGCGCGTCCGGTCGGTGATCACGTCGTCGAGCGCGTCGAGGAGGAGGGCGCCGTCGTCGTCGACCGGGATGAAGCGGAGCAGGGCACCCGTGCGGCGCGCGAGCTGCTGCCAGGGGATGAGGTTGGAGTGGTGCTCCGACTCGGTGACCACGATCTCGTCCCCGGCCCGCACCCGGATGGCGTCGGGCGCGCTCGCCTCGCCCAGCCCGTGCGCGACGAGGTTGATGCCCTCCGTCGCGTTGGAGGTCCAGACGATCTCGCCCGCGTCGACGCCGACGAACCGCGCCACCTTCTCGCGCGCCTCCTTGAACTCCTCCGTCGCGAGCGCCGCGAGGGTGTGCGCGCCGCGGTGGACGGCGGCGTTGCGGTGCTCCAGGTAGGCGCGCTCGGCGTCCAGCACGGCGCGCGGCTTCTGCGAGGTCGCGGCGGAGTCGAGGTACACGAGCGGGTGCCCGTTCACCTCCGTGTCGAGCAGGGGGAAGTCGCGGCGGAGGGCGGCGATCTCGTCGCCGGTCAGTCCGGCGGGTCGCGCCGGTCCGGCCGCGGGGACGTCGTGCGGTGCGGTCTGCATCCGACCACTCCACCCGCAGCGGGCCTCCGGCGCAACACCGTGACGATCCCGGCGCGTCGCGGGCGGGCGGGCGCCGGGCGGCGCGACCCGCCTCAGGCCGCGCGCGCGTCCGCGCCGCGCACCCGCGTCATGAGCACGAGGCCCGCGAGGAGCACGATCACGATGCCGATGATCCCGAAGCGCGTGTCGCCCGTGATCGCGACGGCGATGCCGAAGAGGCCGGGCGCGAGGAACGACACCGCGCGTCCGGTGGTCGTGTAGAGGCCGAACATCTCGCCCTCGCGGCCCGCGGGGGAGATGCGGGCGAGGAACGTGCGGCTCGACGACTGCACCGGTCCCACGAACAGGCAGAGGAACAGGCCCGTCGCCCAGAAGCCGGCCTTCGCGTCGCCGACGGCGAGCACCGCGGATCCGCCGACCACCAGGCACGCGAGCGAGACCAGGATGACGGGCTTCGCGCCGAAGCGGTCGTCGAACCATCCGGCCGCGAACGTGCCGATGCCGGCGACCACGTTGGCGGCCACGCCGAACAGCAGCACCTCGGTGGTGCTGAAGCCGAAGACCTGGGCGGCGATGATCGCCCCGAACGTGAACACGGCGGCCAGCCCGTCGCGGAACACCGCGCTCGCGAGGAGGAACACGAGCACGCGCGGCGACTCCCGGTAGAGCTCCGCGATGCGGCGGAAGAGCACGCGGTACGACGCGACGACCCCCTGCCGCGCGCGCCCGGGCGCCGACGGGATCTCGGGCACGCCCACCAGCACCGGGATCGAGAACACGGCGCACCAGATCGCGGCCACGAGGATCGCGATGCGCACGTCGAGCGCGCCGCCCTCCGCCCCCGACGGCAGGCCGAGGAGCCCGGACGCGCCGGGCGTCCCGAAGTCGAAGAGGAAGAGGCCGAGCAGCAGCGCGAGCAGCACGATGCCGCCCACGTAGCCCATGCCCCAGCCGAGGCCGGACACCCGGCCGACCGTGCGCGGGGTGCTCACCTGCACGAGCATCGCGTTGTAGTTCACGCTCGCGAACTCGAAGAAGACGTTGCCGGTGGCGAGCAGCGCGGCGCCGAGCCACAGGTAGGAGGGCACGGGCTCCACCAGCACCATGCCGAGCATGGCGAGCACCACGACGCCCGTGTTCACGCCGAGCCAGAGGCGGCGCCGACCGGATCCGTCGGACCGCTGCCCGAGCACGGGCGCGAGCAGCGCGATGAGGAGGCCCGCGATGGTGAGCGCGAGCGAGATGACGCCGGAGGTGTCGGCCTTCGCGGCGACGAGCGCGGGGTTCCGGTCGTCGTCGCCCGCGGCCGCGACGATCGCGGGATCCACGAACAGGCTGCTGGCGAGGTAGGTGCTGAAGACGAAGGTGGTGACGACCGCGTTGAAGGCGGCGGATCCCCAGTCCCACAGCGCCCAGGCGGCGACCCGTCGGCGGGGTGGGACGGTCTCGTCGGGCGCGTGCTCGCCCGCGGGCGCGGTGGTGCTCATGCTCGCAACCTAGTCGGTGGACGTGTCGCGCCCGGGGCGGGCGGCCTAGCCTGGCCGGATGGACGGACCCCTCGCCGGCGGCAACATGAACAGGGTGGAGCGCGAGGGCGGCACCGTCCTCCGCGACGCCGGCCCCTGGACCCCGACCGTGCACCGCTACCTGCGGCACCTGGCGCTCGCGGGCGTCGTCGGGATCCCCGAGCCCCTCGGCGTGGAGGACGGCCGCGAGCGGCTGACCTTCCTCGAGGGCGACGTGCCCGTGTACCCGCTGCCCGCCTGGGTCTGGACCGACGACGTGCTCGAGCAGGCCGGCCGCCGCCTCCGCGAGCTGCACGACGCGAGCGTCGGGTTCGCGCTCGACGGCGCCGTCTGGCAGTCGCCGACGAAGGTGCCCGCGGAGGTCATCTGCCACAACGACTTCGCGCCGCACAACCTGGTGTTCGCCGACGGCCGCCTGACGGGCGTGATCGACGTCGACATGTGCTCGCCCGGGCCGCGCATCTGGGACCTGGCGTACCTCGCCACGCGGGCCGTGCCGCTGTCGGGGTCGGCGCAGGACGGCGCCCCGGGCATGGACGACGCGCGTCGCCGCGTAGCCCTGCTGCTCGGCGCGTACGGGTCCGACGCGTCCTTCGCCGACGTCCTGCGCGTCGCGATCCTGCGCCTCCACGACCTCGCCGCGGTCTCGATCGCCACGGCCGACGAGCTCGGGAAGCCGCACCTGCGCGACGACGCCGCGTACTACTCGGCGGACGCCGCGTTCCTCCGCGGGATCCTCGACGCCGAGCCCGAGCGGGCGCGCTAGCCCCCCGCTCGCCGGGCCGCGCCGCGCCCCGCGCCGCCACCTTCAGCCGCGCGGCAGCCGCCCCGCGACCTCCCGCAGCACGTCGCGGTCCTCGTAGGCCAGCTCCATGCCGACGGCCTCGTCCACGGGGAACCACGCGACCCGCTGTCCCTCGGTGAGCCGGATGTCCTCGGCCGCCACGTCGAGCCGCGCGGTGAACGTGTGCTCCACGCCGTAGGAGCGCGTCCGGCTCATCAGGTGCACGACGTCCGCGGCCGGGATGCGCGCCCCGAGCTCCTCCTCGACCTCCCGGACGATGCACGCGAGCGGGGTCTCGGGCGCCTCGAGCATCCCGCCGGGCAGCGCCCACATGCCGGGGAAGGGGATGGCGGGGATGTCGTCCCGCAGCTGCAGGAGGATGCGCCCGGCCGCGTCGACGAGCACCACCTGGCACCCCTCGGGCGGGGCGGCCGCGGGGTCCGTCGTGCTCATGCGCGCGCGGATCCGGCCGCGTCCGGCCCGTCGAGCGTGTGCGCGGTCATCGCGATCGCGGCGCGCGCGATGTCCTCCGCCGTCTCCTCGGTGCCGAGGGACGGCGAGGCGTGCAGCGCGGCGGCGGCGGCGGCGCGGTAGTCGTCGGTCATCCGCTCCAGCGTCGCGCGGCCGGCATCGGTCAGCTCGAGGAAGACGCTGCGGCGGTCCCGCGGGTTCGGCACGCGGTCGAGGTGCCCGGCGCCGACCAGCCGGTCGATCACGGCGGTCACGGCACCCGTGCCCATGGAGATCTCGGAGGCCAGGAGCTTCGGGGTCATGCGGCCGAGGTCGCCGACCACGCTGATCACGGTCAGGTCGGTCACGTTCACGCCGATGTCCTGGGCGATCCGGGTGCGCAGGTGGCGCTGGGCGGTCTCGACCATGTGCAGCGCGTTCGCCAGGGACTCCACGGCCGTCGGGTCCACGGCCGTGGACTCGTCGGGGCGGGAGGCGGTTCTCTCCGGGGTCATCGTCGGGCGTCCCTGTGTCGGGGGATCCGGGCGGATCCCGAGGCGGTCCAGCGACTGTAACGCGCGCTCGCGGCCCCCTATCCCCCCTCGACGCGCGATGGCCCCCGCAGTGGGGGGATTGCACTATTCCCGAGTAGCTGTACATTCGAGTTACTTGCAAGGCGAGTCACCGATCTTCTCCTCGGGGGCTCTCACAGCCCCCTTCCATCCCGATCCAGGAGCCAGAACATGTCGCACCACATCGCCCCCGCCGCCAAGACCCGCCGCGTCCGCTTCGCCCCCCTCGCCATCGCGACCGGCGTCGCCGCAGCCGTCCTCCTCTCCGTGTCGATGTCCGGCACGCTCTCGGGCTTCGTCGCCTCGATCACCAACAGCAACAACACCGCCGCCTCCGGCACGCTCGTCATGCAGGAGTCGCAGACCGGCGCCAACGGCACCCCCACCGTCACCTGCCTGAGCACGAGCGCCACGGGCGGCGTCGACTCCAACGCCGCGACCTGCTCCACCATCAACAAGTTCGGCGGCTCGACCACGATGATCCCCGGCCAGACGGTCACCAGCGTCGTGAACATCAAGAACGTCGGCACCTCGAACGCCGCGACCTTCACGCTCACCCCGGCCGCCGCGTGCCTGCAGACGAAGAACGGCGCCGTCAACGGCTCCGCCACCGACTTCTGCTCCAAGCTCAACGTCGTCATCACCTCCGGCGGCACCAACGTCTTCTCCGGCACCGCGGCGACCCTCGCCGGCTCGCCCGCCAAGACGCTGACCGCCCTCGCCGCCGGCGCCAGCAGCGACTTCACCTTCGCCGTCACGCTCGACGCCTCCGCCGGCAACACGTACCAGGGCCTCGGCGCCTCGCTGCCCCTCACCTGGACCTTCGCCAGCTAGTCCCCGCACGACCCCGCACGACCCCGCGGGGCCGCCACCGGCGGCCCCGCTCCATCCATCCGTCAGCCCCTGACACGGGAGGTGCACCATGACCGACATCCAGGACCGCGCGAGCACCACAGCGCTCCGCGACCTCGAGCTCGACCTCGAGCTGGACATCGTCACGGAGGACGCGCACCTCGACCCGACCGCCCCCGTCCTCCCCGCGCGCGGCGCGACCCGACGCGCCGCGCGCACCTCCCGCTCCTTCCGCCGCCGCACGATCGCGATGTGGGCGGCCACCGTCCTCCTCACCGCCCTCGTCGCCGCGACGCTCCTGTTCCAGGCCTCCGGCGGCCGCTGGTTCGTCGTGCAGACCCCGTCGATGGGCACCACGGCCCCCGTCGGCACGCTGCTGCTCACCACCCCCGTCCTCCTCGAGGACGTCCAGGTCGGCGACGTCGTCAGCTTCCACCCCTCCACCACCCCGGACGAGACCTACACGCACCGCGTCATCGCCGTCGACGCCGACGGCCTCACCACCCAGGGCGACATCAACGGCGCCGTCGACCCGTGGAAGACCGACCAGACCCACCTCATCGGCGAGGCGACCACGATCCTCCCCGGCCTCGGCTGGCTCGCGAAGGGCCTGCCCCTGTTCCTCGCCGGCCTCGTGATCGTCATGATCCTCACCCGCCTCATCTCCTCGCCCACGCACCGCGCCTCGATGCGCATGCTCGGCACCTCCCTCGTCGCGACGCTCGTCGTGTTCGTCCTGCGCCCCTTCGTCGCCCTCGTCGTCCTCGACGCCGTCACCCGCGGCGACGACGTGCAGGCCAGCATCGTCAACACCGGCCTCCTCCCCATCCGCGTCGCCGTCGAGGGGGGCACGAGCACCACCCTCGTCGCCGGCCAGGTCGGCGAGGTCACCGCCCCCGTCGGCGAGACCGGCCAGTTCCACGACATCGCCACCACCCTCGACCTGCCGCTCTGGGGCTGGATCCTCTTCTACGGCCTCTGCGCCGTCCCCCTCCTGTACACGCTCATCGTCGGCCTGCCCGCCGAGCGCGAGGAGCGCGTGCTCGCCGTCGCGGTCGTCGATCCCGAGGCCGTCGGGGAGGACGCCGCAGCTGCGGACGCCGCGGCCGCCCTCGAGGCGCTGGCCCTCGCCGCCGCGACCGGGCAGACTGTCCCCACGGACGTCTCGGGGGAGCCCGACCGCCTCGAGCCCGCGTCCTCCGCGGCCGCCGGGCGATGAGCGAGGGGGATCGCATGGGACTCGCCGACCGCGTCCGCCGCCGCACCGCAGCGCTCCGGCCCGCGGGCCGACGCCGCCCCCGCGCCGCCGCGGTCGCCGCCTCGGCCGTCGCCGTGGTCCTGGGCGCGGTGCTGCTGCTCGCTCCCGGCACGAACGGCGCCTACACCGCGTCGATCCGCAACGACAACAACAGCGCCGCGTCGTCCGCCGCGTACTTCACCTGCTCGAGCGCCTTCGCGGCCGACAAGGCCAACGCCCTGTTCGCCTACCCGCTGAACGAGGCGAGCGGATCCCGTCAGGCCGCCGACATCGCGTCCGGCGCCTACCCGGGCACGTTCCGGCCCCTGCCCCTGCTGACCACCCAGCCGACCACCATGGTCAGCGACACGTCCACGGCCGCCGGCCGGGCCTGCCCGCGCGACCCCGGCGGCGCGTACGTCCTCGACGGGAACGACTTCGTCACGAACTCGCTGCAGGCGGCAGCCCCCGCGACGTTCAGCACCGAGGTGTGGTTCAAGACCACGGTCCGGGGCGGGAAGCTCATCGGCTTCGGCAACTCGGCGACCGGGTCCTCCTCGGCCTACGACCGCCACACCTACGTGGCGACCACGGGCCAGCTGGTCTTCGGCACCTACAACAACGGCAACTACCAGACCCTGACCAGTCCGGGCGTGGTCGCCGACGGCGCCTGGCACCACATGGTCTCCACCATGTCGCCGACCGGGGGCATGACGCTCTACGTCGACGGCGCCCGGGTGGCCGGCAACACGGCCTTCACCGCACCGGAGGCCAACTCCGGCTACTGGCGGATCGGCTACGACAACACGTCGGGCTGGCCGAACGCCGGCAGCAACTACTTCGTCGGCAGCATGCGCTTCGCCGCCGTCTACAGGACCGCCCTCACGCCCGCGCAGGTCCAGGCCCACTACGTCGCCGGTCGCTGACGAGGCGGCCAGGCGGTGCCCCGGCATCGCGCCGTCGCACCGTCCCGTCGCGCCTCGGCGGTGAGCCGCACCCGGCGGCGCGCCGCGGTGATGCGCGCAGATCAGCGCGCGGGTACCACGTCCCAGTGCTCGCGGATGAGGCCGTCGTCCACGCGGAAGACGTCGGCGGCCAGGAACGGGTCGCCCGCCTGGGCGTCGACGGCCTGGGAGAAGGTCCAGACCAGGTCGCCGTCCGCGAGCGAGATGACGGACTGCTGCGCCGGGAACCGCGCGCCGCCGCTGAAGAGCTGCTTCAGCGCCGCCGTGCCGTTCGGCGCGACGGGGTTGTGCTGCAGGTACGCGGAGTCGAAGGAGCGGTCGAGGACGCTCACGTCCCGATCCCGGAAGAGGGCGTCGTACGCGCCGACGGCCAGCCGGCGGTCCGCCTCCTCCTGCTGCTCCGTCGGCCGGGGCGCGTCCGGTGCGCCCACGTAGAGGTCGCTGAACATCGTGTTCGCGTTGCCGCTGGCGGGGGTCCCCTGCGCGATCGCCTGGTCGAAGGACCAGCGCTCGGTGACCTTCCCGTCCGCGAGGCGGAAGAGGTCGACCGCGGCCTCGCCCGTCCGCTCGTCGGCGGGGTCGGAGGCGACCTGCCAGTGGACGGCCACGAGGTCGCCGTCGGCGGCGGTGCGCTTGACGACGGCCTGGGCGCCGGGGACGCGCTGGTGCGCGGCGGCGAACTCGGCGAGGAGCCCGTCCGGTCCTGCCGCGGCGCCCGCACCGTGCGCGACCGCGTCGGGGGAGACGGCGGCACGGGCCGCCTCCTGCGCCTCCGCGGAGGCCGGATCCGGGAACGCCGCCGTGAGGAGCGTGGAGATCACGTCCGCGTTGCGAGCCTCCGCGGCGGAGTCGCCGCGGTCGGCCGTGGTGCCGCCGTCGCCGGCCTTGCCGGTCGTGGCGACGGCGGAGGTCGCGTCGGGGGTGGAGCCGGGGGCGGCGGAGGGCGATCCCGCGGCGGAGCAGCCGGCGAGGACGACGACCCCGGCCAGGGCGGCGGCGCCGCGGGCGATCAGGGGGACAGGGTTTCGTTGAACTCTCATGCAGACACGGTGGGGCCTCCGGCTGGGAAGACCAGCTGTGCATGGATCGCGCGCTCATCAGCGATTCCTGGTACGTCGCGCGCTCCACGCCGACCTGGCGCCGACGGGAATCGCCGCGCCGCCCGCCCGTTGCCGCCTCCGTTCCGAAGGCCATGCACCGGGTCCGAGTCACCCGGCAGGGGCCCCCTCGCCGCGCATGCGAGGGGGCTTCCCTGTGCCCGGGGAAAGGCGCCGGACGCACGACGAACCGCCCGGCGTCGAGGGCCGGGCGGTTCGTGTGGTGCGTTGCCGGCGTGTGCCGGGTGGGTGCTACTTGGTGTTGACGGTGATCTTCGCG
>NZ_JAVCVL010000097.1:0-9652 GCF_032917815.1 Clavibacter sp. MX14-G9D
CCCGCCGACGGGACGCCCGCCCGCGTCCTCGCGACGGCCCGACTCGCGATCGTGGGCGGCTGGGGCGGTCTGTACTCGGTCGCCACCCGGCCCGAGGCGCGTCGTCACGGCCTGTCCCGGGCGGTGACCGCGGCCGCGGTCGCCGCCGGGCGGGAGCGCGGCGTCACCGCGCTCTGGCTGCAGGTGGTCGAGGCGAACGCGGGCGCCCGTGCGCTCTACGGGGGGCTCGGCTTCGCGACGGCCTCGCGCTACGAGTACTGGACCGGGCCGACGCCGCGCTGATCCGCTACCCCGCTACCCCGCTACCCCGCTGACCGGCTGCCACGCTGCCGCGCGGACCCGCCGACCCGCGTCCGGCTCAGACCCCGCCGCCCCCGCCGCCTCCGCCGCCGCCTCCGGAGGTGGTGCCCCCGGAGGATCCGCCGCTCGAGCTAGACGTGGACGAGACGCCGTGCATGCTCGACGACACCGAGCCGAGGCTGGCGGCGAACGACGCGGGCGCGAACGGCCCCGTCCCGCCGTACCAGCCCGGCCGGCTCCGCTGGTGCTCGTAGCGGCGGCCGAGCTCGTCGCCCCACTCCTCCTCCTGGCCGAACATGGCGGCGTAGGGCAGCAGCTCCTCGGTGAGGCGCAGCACGTCCCGGTCGTCGTGCGGCAGGTCGCGCCGCTCGGCGCCCGCGGGCGACTGCAGCACGCGGATCCGGTCGGCCTCGGCCAGCCGGATGAACTCCCGCAGGCCCGCGAGGTGGTCGCGGAGCGCGACGCCGCGCTCGGTGAGCGGGTGCTTCACGAGCGCCACGATCGTGGTCACCAGCGCGAGGACGCCCACGACGAGGAAGGCGATGACGACGGGCCCGCCGTAGGCCTGCACGAGCGAGATCACGGCGAAGGCGAGCGCGGCGGCCATGCCGAGCGACGCGGCCACGAGCAGTCCCACGATCGGGCCGACGGGGAGCGGCTTCCGGAGGCCGTCGGTCACCGTCCGCTTCGTCACGGCGGCCATGAGCTTCTGGATCCGCGCGGCCACCTTCGCGTCCGCGCGCTTCAGCTCCTTCACGCGGCCGGCTCCCGCGCCCTCGCCGAAGACCGCGGCGACGAAGCGCCGCTCGTCGGGGTCGGTCACGCGCGCCGGGTCCACGAGCTCCAGCGCGAACGAGGCCTTCCGACCGCCGTCCCGCTCCAGGATGCGGAGCGCGCCGCGCACCGCGAGGTCGAGCAGGAGCGCGGTGGTCGCGCGGGCCGCGTTCCCGGACACGACGGACGCGACCAGCAGGCCGACGCCCTCCGGCGGCGCGTACTCGGCGACGATCGTGCCGCGGCCGGGCGCGTCCGCGAGGCGGCGACGCCGCAGCACCAGGGCGCCCACCGCGGCGGCGACGGCGACGAGCGCTCCGCCGAGCGACAGCGTGGGCCACGGCGCCGCGAGGAACGAGGAGTCGCGCGGCGTGAACGTGCCGGGCTCGAAGCCGATGGAGAGGCTGAGGTTCTCGTACGCCCCGAGGTCGGCTGCGGTCGCCACGAAGCCCTCGTCGGTGCGCGTGATCTCGGCGGGGCCGTCGGCGCCCTCGGGCCCGGACGCGGCGTCCGCCCCGCCCGTGAGGCGCGCCTGGAGCTCCGGCGGGATCTCGACGGTCGCCGTGACGCGGCCGAACGGCTGCGCCCAGCCCGTGCCGTTGACGTCCCAGTAGAACTCGTCGGCGCCCGTGTCGGCGTAGGCGCGGGTCACGTCGCGCTGCTCGTACTCGATGACGTAGGTCTGCTCGCCGCGCACGTAGCCGGCGTCGGCGATCGTGAGCACCAGGGCGCCGTCCTCGGTCTCCGTCTCGTAGGCGCGCGGGGTGCCGCCCTCGTCGGTGACGGACAGGACGCGGAGCCCGGTCGGGTGGCCGTCGTACGACCGCACCAGCTCGCGGCGGATCCCGCGGTTCTGGTCGCGCTCGGGGAACTCGGCCACGAGCGTCTCCGTGGTGCGGAGGACGGACCGGCCGTCCGCGTCGGCCGAGAGCCGGTAGACGGCGTCGAAGGAGCGGAACGAGAACGCGTCGGCGTCGGCGTGCGCCGGGGCGGCGAGCCCGAGGGGCACGGCGAGCACGGTCAGGAGCGCCACGAGGAGGGCGGCGCGGATGCGGGCGAGGCGCCCGGCCGTCGCGGAGGGCCGCGGCGGCATCCGGCGGTCACGCATCGCCATCACCCCGTTCCGGCCCCTGGCCCGGATGCCCGTCGACGATCCGCCACTCGGCGACGAAGTCCCGGACGCTGCGGGTCTCGAGGTCGAGCCGCACGCGTTGCAGCAGCAAGTCTGCCTCGGACAGGGAGCCGGCGTTCGTGCGCAGGACCTCGCGGCCCGTGTCGATGCGCCGGACCACCAGGTCGGACTCGCGGCCGAGGTCCCCGCCGTCGCCGCCGACGGCCGCCAGCGCGAGGGCGCCGATCGCGCGGACCGCCTGCCGCACGGGGCGTCGCGGCCCGACCTCCAGCCACGCCTCGAGGACCTCGGCCGCCACGGCCGGCTCCCCGTCCGCGTGGTCGTCGCCGGTCGTGGATGCGTCCGCGCTCATCGTCGTGCCCCCTCCACGCGGCCCCCGCCGCACAGGGAGTCAACCACGGGAGCCGTCGGCGATCAGGGCCGCCGCGTCGGTGGCGAGGCCCGCGTAGGCCGACTGCCGCTCGAGGCCGGCCGCGTCGCGCGCCGCGGCCTGCACCACCACGGTCCAGGCCGCGTCGCCGTCCTCGAGGAGGTACGCGAGCGCCAGGGTCCCGACCGAGCTGCCGCCCTTGAACGCCACGTGGTCGAAGCGCTCCGGCTCGGGCAGGCCGGGGTTCGCCGCGAGGATCCCGCGCACGGGCTCCCCGGCGGGCGTCGCGGCGAGCGCGGCCAGGCCGAGCTGCGCGCGGGCGATGTCGTCGGGCGTCGCGAACCAGTCGGCGCCGTCGGTCCACGCGACGTCCGACACGGCGGAGACGGGGATGTCGAGGACCCCGCCGGGGAGCTCGTCGAGGAGGGCGCGGCGCTCTGCCGCGTCGCCGTCGGCCCACCGCGCGCGGAGGGCCCCGTCGTCCTGCCATCCGACGCGGAAGAGGTCGCGCGTCGTCATGAGCGGCACGTTCCGCGGCGGGTCGGAGTGCCCGAGCTCCGCCAGCCGCTCCTCGACGGCCTCCCGCCCGACGGCCGAGATCAGCATGTCGGTGGCCGTGTTGTCGCTCAGCGAGATCATCTTCGCGGCCGTGTCGCGGACGCTCACGACCGTGCCCGTGGGCGCGTCCTGCAGCTCGCCGGAGGGGAGGCTGCGCACGTCGTCGGTGACGGTGAGCGGGTCGTCCCAGCCGAGGCGCCCCTCCTCGACCGCCTGGACGACCGCGCCCAGCACGTAGAGCTTCACGATCGAGCCGATGGGCCGGGCGTCGCTCGCGGCGACGCCCTCCGGGAGCACCTCGAGGACCCGCTCGCCCAGGGCGCCGTCCTCGACGCGCGTGACGGTGAGCGACACGTCGCCGCCGAGCGCCGCCGCCTGCTCCTCCAGCTCGTCCCAGCTGGTCGCGGGCTCGCGCTCGGGCTCCGGCTCGCCGAAGAACAGGCCCGTGATGAGGCCGGCGTCGTCGACGGCCACCTGCATGTCGAAGGTGCCGGCGTCCGCGCTGGCGATGGTGGTGACCGACTGCGCACCCTGCTCCTCGTGCGCGGTGACGGTCCACGGGCGTCCGGCGCGCACCTGCTCGAGCACGCCGGCCAGCTCCTCGGCGGGCGCCGCGTCGAGCATCACCTGCGCGAGGCGCTCGCCGGTCTCCTGCACGGGGACGGCGTCGTCGGATCCGACGGTGTCGACCAGCCACTGCGCCTGCGCGCCGACGGGGGTGTCCGGCAGCACCACCGGCTCGGCGACGGGCGCGGGGGTGGCGGGATCCGCGGGCGCCGCCGCGCAGCCGGCCGCGAGGGCCGTGACGGCGGCGACGGCGAGGGCGAGCGCGGCACGGGCGGGCCGGGACGGGCGGGGCGGACGCAGCGGTGACGGGGCCATGCCCCCAGTCGACCGGAGCGGGGCCCTCCGCACGTCCCCCAGGAGGGGGAATCGTCCGGAGGGCCCCGCGTGCCTCGCCGCCGCGTCGCGCGTCAGGTGGTCGGCTGGATGCGCGACTGGCCGGGATCGCGCCCCGACACGATGCCCTTGTCGATGTCGAACCCGGTCTCGCCGGGGCCCATGCTCAGCTCCTGCACCTGGTCGAACGCCCAGTTGCCCGGCATCCTCACCCCCAGGTTGGAGAGCCACCCCGTGGACATCCCGGCCACGAAGCTGAGGTCGGCGAGGTGCGCGGCGGACAGCGTGGTGCACACCTGCCTCCCACCGTAGACGCCCACCGCGTACGCGCTCCCGCGCCGGGCGAGCTCCGCGCGGATGCCGCGGAAGTGGGGCTGGACCAGCCGCTCCACCTGATCCGGCGTCGCGTCGAAGTCGACCGCGAAGTAGATGGTGGTCCCGGGCAGGAAGCCCAGGCGCCGTGCGGCGTCGTCGGCCCGTGCCGCGGCGCGCACGCCGAGGTCGTACGAGAAGTACGTCGTGTCGGTGCCGCCCTCCTGGAAGATCGGGAACACCCGCAGGCCGCCCGCGAGGATCGACTCCAGCTCGCCGTCCTGGATGCGCTTGGCCAGCGCGTCGGGCCGGTCCGAGTCGGTGAGGTAGCGCCCGACCACCTCGTAGCCGGCATCCCGCAGCACCCGGGCCCGGGCGAGGGTGATGACGGCGATGCCGTCGGCCGCGGTGCCGGGTCGGGTCGGGTCCCCGTTGCTCGCGAGCAGGGAGGACCACGTCGCGAAGTCCCCGCGGCCGGTCCGCGCGAGCCCGACGGAGTCCTGGAACGCGCGGAGTCGCGCGGCCTGAGCGGACGAGAAGCGCCCGTCGACGGGGCCGTCCCAGGTGGTCATGGCGACGAGGGCGGCCTGGAGCAGGTGGCCGAGGAACCCCGTGGTGTCGACGGACCCCTCGACGAGGTCGGGCAGCTCCTTGAGCTTCGCCCGGGTGAGCGGCCCGAAGGACCCGTTGGCCACGGTCTCCGCGAGGCCGACCTCGAGCTGGAGGGCGTGGATGAGGGCGCGCTGGGTGTCGCCCGTCCATCTGCCGTCCGTATTGACCGACGGGAAGCCCGGTCGCGCGCCGTACCTGGTCGCGAGCTGGCGTTGGACGTCCTGCACGACGGGACGGCCGACGGCCGCGGCAGCCGCATGCGCGGGGCCCGCGGTCAGCAGGACGGCGGGGGCGACGGCGAGTGCGCCGGTGAGCACGGCACGACGGGACGGTTCCATGGAGCAGCCTCCTCTGCCGCCCGGCCTCCCAGCCGCTCGAGGAGGGGACCGGGGGAGGGCGGCGCTGTGGGATTCTCCGCCGGCGGGGGACGCGGAGCGCGACCGGGCCGGACGGCGACGGACGGCCACCGTACGACGGGGACGAGGGGGCGGGCGCCGGTGGTCCACAGCGCAGCCGCCCCCGGGGCCCCTCGACCCCGCTGATCCCGACGCGGGGACGGGGGCGGGGACGAGGCCGCTCAGCCGCGCGGCGCGACCCGGCTCTGCCCGGCGTCGCGACCGGACGCGACGACCGTGTCGATGCCGAACGCCCGGTCGCCCGTGCCGACGGGGTGCTCGAGGATCTGGTCGAACGCCCAGTCCTCCGGGATGCGCACGCCCAGGTTCGCGCCCCAGCCCGTGGACATGTCGGCCACGTAGCTGAGCTCGGTGAGGTGCGCGGCGCCGAGGGTGCGGCAGACGCGGCGGCCGCCGTAGACGCCGACGCGGTAGTCGCTGCCGCGGCGGTCGAGCTCCGCGTGGATGCCGCGGAAGTACGGCTCCAGGTTCTCCTCCACCTCCTCGCGCGTCGCGTCGAAGTCGACGGCGTAGTAGATGGGCGTGCCGGGCAGGAAGCCGAGGCGGCGGGCCGCGTCGTCGGCCCGGCCGGCCGCGCGGACCCCGAGCTCGTAGGAGAAGTACGTGGCGTCGGTGCCGCCCTCCTGGAAGATCGGCACGATCCGGAGGCCGCCCGCGAGGATCGCGTCGATCTCGCCGTCCTGGATGCGCTTCGCCAGCGCGTCGGGCACCTCGGAGTCGGTGAGGTAGCGGGCGATGACGGTGTACCCGGCGTCGCGGAGGGTCCGCGCGCGCTCCGGCGTGATGACCGTGATGCCGTCGGCCGCGGTGCCCGGGCGCGTGGGGTCGCCGTTGCTCGCGAGGAGCGCGGCCCAGGTGCGGTAGTCGGCCCGGCCCGTCTCGGGCAGGGCCACCGTGCGCTGGAACCGGGAGAGGCGCACGCCCTGCTCGTCGGAGAGGACGCCGTCGACGGGCCCGTCCCACGTGCTCATGACGACGAGCGACGCCTGCAGGAGGTGCACCAGCCAGCCCGTGGTGTCGGCGGATCCCGCGGCGAGGTCGGGCTGCTGCTGCAGCGTGCGGCGGGTGAGCGGCCCGAGGACGCCGTTGGCCGTGTCCTCCGGGATGCCCATCTCGAGCTGCAGGGCGTGGATGAGGGCGGAGTGCGCGGCGCCGGTCCAGACGCCGTCGGTGGTGACGGCGGGGAAGCCGGCGCGGGCGCCGTAGCGGGCGACGAGCTGCCGCTGGATGTCGCGGACGACCGGGCGGCCGTTCGCGGCGAGGGGGGCGCCGGATGCGCCGGCGTCCGCGGGCGCGGCCTCGTCGGCGTGGGCGGGTGCCGCGGCGAGGAGGGCCACGGGGACGGCGGCGAGGGCGCCGCCCAGGATGGAGCGTCGGGACAGGGTCATCGGTGTGCCTCCCATGCCGGCCACCGGCAGACGGCCCGCGGGGACGGGCGACGGTCCGGAGGACGGCGGTCTGCGGTTGTCCGACGGCGGGACGGCGGCGCGTTCTGCCACCGGGCCGAGCGGGCGTGAAGGGGACAACCTACGCAGGTGCCGCGCACGACGCCGCCCGCTGTCCACAGGGGACGGCGGGCGGCGGGATCGTGCGGGTGGGCCGGCGAGCGAGCGGGCGGCGGGCGGGATGCGCCGGGCGGCTCAGCCCGCGGACGTCGGGGAGACCGACGGCCCGTCGACGCCGTCCCGGTCCGCGCCCCGGTCGCCCGGCCGCATGCGGTCGCGGGCGTGGTGCAGGGTGTCGGTGGGCACCGGGGGGACGCCGCGCGAGAGCCGCGACAGGCCGACGCGCACGACGACCGCCGTCGCGATGCCGAAGAGCGCCAGGGTGATGAGCGTCGCGGCCCAGAGCGGCAGGGCGAGCAGGAGGAGCGCCACGATCACGGCGGCGAGGAGCCCCAGGGAGACGAGCGCGAGCGCCACGCCGGCCCCGAGCATGATCGCGCCGGACCGCGCGGACCGGGCGCGCTCGCCGATCTCCCGCTTCGCGGAGTCGATCTCGGCGCGCACGGCGCGCAACAGCGGGTCCACGGCCTTCTGGGCGAAGGATCCGCCCAGCCAGCCGCCGCGGGAGGTGGAGGAGGTGTCGTCGTCGGTCATGGTGGGGTCTCCTCGGTGGTCCGGCACGGGGGCCGGAGCGGGGTACGGGTGGGGGATGAGGACGGCCGCCCGGTCCGGATCGCGGGGATCCGGACCGGGCGGCCGCGGGGATCAGGCCAGGCGGGTCTCGCTCGACATGCTCGAGCGGAGGCCCCCGGTGATCTGGATGACGACCGGCACCTCGGTGCCGAGCACCGCGTCGAGTCGCGCGACGGCCTCGTCGACCGTGCGGCGGACCGCGACGGGGGAGACGCCGCGACGCGTGACCGCGGTGACGCGGAGCGTCGTGGCGTGGCCCACCTCGAACGCCGTGACGTCGACGGAGACGATTCCGCTGTCGTCGCCCAGGGCGTCCTCCAGCAGCTGCGCGGCGACCTTCGCGTCGATGACGAGCGCGCCGCCCGTGGGCGTCTCGCCGCCGCGACCGCCCTCGATGCGCACCAGGGTGCCGGTGCGTCCGTGGCCCTGGCGCAGGGCGAACCAGGCGAGGACGACGATCAGCACGAGCGCCGCGAGCGCGACGACCCAGAGGATCCACGGCTGGCCGCCCGAGAGCGCGTCGCCCACGGGCTGCTGCGCGTCGGACGCGGCGCCGGAGACCGTGGACTGGACGTCGGGCAGCAGGCTGCCCGCGCCCAGCGCGACGCCGACGGCGATCAGGACGAGCCCGATCACGATCACGAGGAGGCGGTTGAGCGCCCGGTTCGTGCTGGTCATGACCCCACCTTCCCGTTCTTCGCGAGCGTCACCTTGGCGGTGAGCTTCGGCGTGTAGTCGTACTCGGCCAGCTCAGCGCGGACGGCCTCCTCGATGGCGCGCTTGTCGGCCGTGTACCCGGTGGAGGGCGTGAGGCGGACGAGGGCCTGCCGCTTCGAGACGGTGACGTCGACCTGATCGGGCGACACCTCGCCCGCGTAGCTGGCGGTGAGGGCGATCGAGCGGGCGATGACGCGGTCGTCGACGACGGCCGCGGTACGTCCGATGCTGCCGCCGCGACGGCCGCGGCTGCCGGGCGCGACGCCCACGATCACGAGGATCAGGCCGAGGATCGCGACGACCACGCCGATCGCGACGAGCGCCCCGGCCGGAGCCGATGCGGCGTCGAGCGCGGCCGAGGCCGCGTCCGCGGGGGCGAGGAGCAGCGGCGCGGAGCCGACGGCCGCGAGGACCGACTCGGTGCCGAGCCAGGCGAGCACGAGGATCAGCAGCACGGCGATCGTGATGGCGATGCCGGCGCGCGACGAGTGCGTCTCCCGCCGCACGAGGCGGCGGTAGGTGCTGTCGGTGCTCATGAGACCCTCCTGCGTTCCTGGATGCGGGCGCCCGTGATGCGGAGGTCGACCCGGCCGACCGTGGAGCCGGTGAGGCCGAGCACGCGCTCGCGGATCTGCGTCTGCGCCGTGGTGAGGCGCTCCACCAGCGTCCCCTCGCGGACCGGGCGGTCCGAGAGGGCGGGGACGCGGATGGAGGTGCGCGCCTCCACGGTGAGCTTGCCGCCGGCGTCCGTCAGGGTGACGGACACGTCGCCCGCCGGGACCTCGAGGGCGTCGGCGGTCACGGCGGAGACGACGCGGCGCACGGCGCGCGACGTGATGGTGGTGCGGCCCCGGGGAGCCCCGGACGGTGTCCCGGGCTTCCGGGGGGCCGACACCGCGGTGGTCACGACGACCGACGCCCGCGGAGGGCGTCAGCGAGGCCGCGGATGTCCAGCTTGCCCTCGAGCACGCGGCCGACGCCGAAGCCTGCGGCCATGAAGATCAGGACGAGGAGGAAGCCGCCGAAGCCGAAGGCGAGGCCGGAGAGCGCGAGGACCGCCCCGACGAGGAGGCCCGTGGTCGTGGGGGTCACTGGACGCGCTTCTCGGCCGCGTCGTCGTCGGACGACTTGTCGGACGGGAGGTTCACGTCCGTGATGGTGACGTTGACCTCGGTGACCTCCATGCCGACGACCTGGTCGATGGCGTCGGTGACGGACTTGCGCACGTCGTCCGCGACCTGCTGCAGGTCGACGGGGTACTCGGCGATGAGCGTGATGTCGACGGCGACCTGGGTCTCGCCGACCTCGACGGACACGCCCTGGCCGCGGTCCTGCTGCCCGATGACGTTGCGGATCGCGCCGACGGCACGGGCCGCGCCGTTGCCGAGGTCGTGGACGCCGGGGACCTGGCGGGCCGCGATGC
>NZ_JAVCVL010000098.1:0-9587 GCF_032917815.1 Clavibacter sp. MX14-G9D
CCGCGCTCCCACCCGGCTCCCCCGCCGCCGCTCCCGCCGCCTAGGGCGCCGGCGGTCCGGGCGCGCGGCCGGCTCAGCCCCGGCGGAGCCCGAAGCGCAGCTGCAGCACGAGGAGCAGGTTCTTCACGAGCGTGTCGCTCGGGATCTTCGACTCGCCCTCGGTGCGGTCCATGAACACGATCGCGACCTCCGTGGGCCGCGCCGCGTGCCGCAGCGCGCGCTGCTTCATCTCGATCTGGAAGCCGTAGCCCGTCGTCGTGATGGTGGACGGCGTGATGCGGCGCAGCAGACCCGCCTCGTAGAGGTTGAAGCCGCCCGTGTAGTCGGTGATGCGGGAGCCGAGGAACAGGCGGGTGTAGAGGTTGCCGCCCACGCTCAGGAAGCGGCGCTTGAGGTCCCAGTCGGGCGTCGCCCCGCCGCGGATGTACCGGGACGCCACCACGAGGTCGGCGCCGCCGCGGACGCGCCGCAGCATCTCCGTGATGTACGCCGGGTCGTGCGACAGGTCGGCGTCCATCTGCAGGATGTGCGTGGGCGGCTCGTCGGCCCCGAGGAGCAGCTCGAACGCCCAGATGTAGGCGGCGCCGAGGCCCGCCTTCTCGGCGCGGGTCTCCACGCGCACGTGGAAGGTGTCGGTCTCGACGGTCGGGGCCAGCGAGCGGACGAGGTCCGCGGTGCCGTCGGGCGACGAGTCGTCGACGATCATCGCCGTGATCTCGAAGTCGGCGTTCTCCGCCGCCATGGCCGCGAGGCGGGGAAGCAGCTCCCCGACGTTGCGCGCCTCCTCGTAGGTGGGGATCACGATCGTGAGACTGCTCAAGCTGGTGGTTCCGTCTTCGCGTCGGGGGGACGGCCCGGATGCGGGCCCCGTCGAGTCTAGCCAGCCACCGGCCGGCCGGCCGCGGGGCGGCGGGAGCGCGGCCGGCGCTTGTTACGCTGGCGGGAGGCTCGGCGCCCTGACGCCGTGTGCGTCCGCCGATCGACCGGCGACCGCGCCGCAGGGAGGGGGATCCGCATGGCGAAGCTCCTCGCCGACCGCCGCGTCCGATTCCTCGTCGCCGGCCTCGTGAACACGGGCCTCGACTTCGTGCTGCTCAACCTGCTGATCCTCGCCGCCGGCATGCCCGTGCTGGGCGCGAACCTGGTCTCGGTGACGGTCGGCATCACCATCTCCTACTTCCTCAACCACTTCTTCGTGTTCCGGTACGGCGAGCCCGTGACCGTCGGCCGGTTCCTGAGGTTCTTCGCGGTCACCGGCTTCAGCTCGCTGCTGCTGCAGAGCGGCGTCATCTGGCTGTTCGAGCGCGGCTTCGACACGACGTTCGGCCGGTCGCTGTTCATGTTCGGCACGAGCGCGGAGCAGGAGTTCCTCGAGATCAACGTCGCGAAGGCGACGGCGGTGCTCATCGGGCTGGTGTGGAACTTCACGCTGTACCGGCTCGTCGTGTTCCGGGCGCCCGCGGTCCCCGGCGGGGGTCGCGGGGACGACGCGCCCGACGCCGACGGCTCCCCCGCCGTGCGCGCCACCGCCTCCGCGGACTGAGGCGCCGCGGCGCTCCCTAGAGGAGCTTCCCGACCTCCGTCACGAGCTGCTGCACGCCGAGCACCACGAACAGGAGCGCCGACAGCCCCATCACGGTGTTGCTGAGCGGCCGGTTCCGCCAGGCCCGCGGGGTGCGGTCGGTGTTGAGGAGCACGAGCAGGGTGATCGCGAGGAACGGCATGAAGAGCGCGCCCAGCACGCCGTAGGCGATGATCAGCCCGATCGGCTGGTCGAGGAACAGCAGCCCGATGGGCGGGATGGTCAGCCACAGGATGAAGCCGCGGTAGTAGCTGCCCCCGAGGCGACGACGCGGGTCCTCCACGTCGAGGCCGCGGATGGTGCCGAGGAAGTCGGCGAACATCAGCGAGACCCCGTTCCACACGCCGAGGATCGACGAGAACGACGTGGCGAAGAAGCCGAGCAGGAAGAACCAGGTCATGAAGGCGCCGTACCGCCCCCCCAGCACGTCGGCGAGCTGCACGAGGCCGCCCTCGCCGTCGGCCAGCGCGATGTCGGCGGAGTACAGGAGCTCCGCGCCGACGACGAGCATCGACAGCACGAACACGCCGCTCATGACGTACGCGACGGAGTTGTCGATGCGCATGACCTTCATCCAGCCCGGCGCCACCCAGCCCTTCTCGCGCAGCCAGTACCCGTAGGCGGCGAGCGTGATGGTGCCGCCGACGCCGCCCGCGATGCTCAGCGCGACGACCAGGCCGCCCTCGGGGATGGTCGGCACGAGGCCCGACAGGAGCGCCGGGACGTTGGGCAGCGTCACGATCGCGGCACCCACCACGGTCACGAACATCAGGCCGACGAAGACCGCGATGATCCTCTCGAACGCCGAGTAGCGGCCGAACCAGACGACCACGGCGCCGAGGAGCCCGCAGGCGATCGCGAAGACCTTGAGGTCGACGCCCGGGAACAGGGCCGCGAGCGGCAGCGCGGAGGAGCTCATGGCGGCCGCGCCGTACACGAGGCCCCAGATGAGGATGTACGGCCCGAAGTACCAGGTGGTCCAGCGGCCGACGCTGCGCCAGCCCTCGAAGATCGTGCGGCCCGTGGCGAGCGAGTACCGGCCGGCGCCCTCGACCAGGAAGATCTTGATGATGACGCCGAGCACCGCGGCCCAGAGCAGCGCGTAGCCGAAGCGGGAGCCGGCCACCAGGGTCGCGACGAGGTCGCCCGCCCCGATCCCGGTGGCCGCGACCACGAGGCCCGGTCCGATGATGCGCCAGCGCTTGGCGGACTCCTGCGGCTCGCGGACGTCGCCGCGCGTGTCGATGTCGGTCATGGCGGGCTCCCGTGCGTCGTCGGATGGGGGTCCCCAACGACCCTACGGGGACCGCCGCCGGTCGCGCCAACCCGCCGGGCGGCGCCGACCGCGCGGCTCAGACGCCGAGCAGCTGCTCGATCGGGCCGCGCGCGAAGAACACCAGGAAGCCCGCGGAGACCACCCAGAGCAGCGGCGAGACCTCGCGGACGCGGCCCGAGAACGACCGCACGAGGACCCACGAGAGGAACCCGACGCCGATGCCGTTGGCGATGGAGTACGTGAGCGGCATGACGAGCACGGTGAGGAACACGGGCAGCGCGACGGAGAAGTCGGACCAGACGATGTCCTTGATCTGCGAGGCCATGAGCGTGCCGACGATGACGAGCGCGGCGGCCGCGACCTCGAGCGGCACGACCTGCGTGAGCGGCGTGAAGAACATGGCGAGGAGGAACAGCACGCCCGTGACCATCGACGCGAGGCCCGTGCGGGCGCCCTCGCCGATGCCGGACGCCGACTCGATGAAGACCGTGTTGGACGAGCTCGACGTGGCGCCGCCCGCGACCGCGCCGAAGCCCTCGACGACCAGCGCGCCCTTGAGGCGGGGGAAGTCGCCGCGCTCGTCGGAGAGGTCGGCCGCCTTGGCGAGGCCCGTCATGGTGCCCATGGCGTCGAAGAAGTTCGTGAAGACCAGCGTGAAGACCAGCATGAGGCTCGAGATGATGCCGATGCGGGCGAAGGCGCCGAAGTCGAACGCGCCGACGAGCCCGAGGTCGGGCAGCGCGACGGGGACGCCCGGCAGCACCGGCGCGTTGAGGTTCCAGCCGGTGGCGCCCGAGGTGTTGGACGGGCCGATGCGGAAGACCTGCTCGACGACGATCGCGATGAGCGTGGTGGCGACGATGCCGATGAGGAGAGCCCCGGGCACGCGGCGGGCCATGAGCACGCCCATGATCACGAGGCCGAGGATGAAGACGACGGTCGGCAGCGACGCGATGGACCCGTCGATGCCGAGCGCGAGCGGCGAGGCCGGCACGCCGGTGCCGCGCACGAAGCCCGAGTCGACGAAGCCGATGAACGCGATGAAGAGGCCGATGCCCACCGTGATGGCGGTCTTGAGCTCCCGCGGGACGGCGCGGAAGATCAGCGTGCGGAGCCCCGTGGTGGCGAGCAGCACGATGACGAGGCCGTTGATCACGACGAGGCCCATCGCCTCGGGCCACGTGACGTCGCCGACCACGCTCACGGCGAGGAACGAGTTGATGCCGAGGCCCGCCGCGAAGGCGAACGGCAGCCGCGCGACGAGCCCGAAGAGGATCGTCATGACGCCCGCCGTGAGCGCGGTCGCCGCGCCCACCTGCGCGGCCTGCAGCCAGTTCCCCTCCACGTCGAGCGTGGCCGCGTCCGCGCTGAACCCGCCGAGGATCAGCGGGTTGAGCACGACGATGTAGGCCATCGTCACGAAGGTGAGGACCCCGCCGCGGACCTCCCGCGCGTACGTGGAGCCGCGCTTCGTGATCTCGAAGAAGCGGTCGAGCGCGCCGGGCGCTCCGGAGGTCTCGGGGGCGGGGGACGACGTGCGCGCTTCGGTCATGGCTTCTTCCGCGAGGGGTCGGGTCGGACGACAGGAGGAGGGAGGAGCCGACGACGGCGTCGGGACGGGGTCGAGCCTAGGGGCGCGCGGGCCGCCCGCACCAGCGACGGCGGGGTCGCGGGCGCGAGGGCGACGGGATCAGGAGTGCAGCGCGGGCACGATGAGGTAGACGCCGTACAGCACGGCGATCCCGCTCAGCGCGAAGCAGACGTAGCCGCCCACCGTGGCGGCCTGCGGGCGGATGCCCGTGACCGAGACCTTGTCGCCCTCGTCGTCGTACTCGGTGCCGACGGCGAGCAGCCGGACGCCCAGCGAGAACAGGCAGACCACCGCGACGGCGCCCACGAGGGCGGCGACGGCGACGACGAGGAACGCGCTCCAGTCGATCATGCGGCCTCCTTGGCCTTCCGGGCGGCCTTGGTGGCCTTGCGTCCCCGCACGGCGAACCCGGCGGCGTCGACCTCGACGATGGCGTTGCGCGCGTCGACGGCGTTCCGGCGGGAGCGCCAGAAGATCCAGATGATGACGGCGACCCCGACGACGGCGTCGATGACGAAGCCGACCGTCCCGGTGCTCGCGATGAGGGCCGCGACGGCGCCGACGATGGCGGCCGACGGCAGCGTCAGCAGCCAGCCGAGCGCGATCTTGCCGACGGTGTTCCAGCGCACGGACGCGCCGCGGCGGCCGAGGCCGGAGCCGATGACCGAGCCCGAGGCGACCTGCGTGGTCGAGAGCGCGAAGCCGAGGTGGCTGGACGCGAGGATGGTGGCCGCGGTCGAGGCCTCGGCGCTGAAGCCCTGCGCGGGCTTCACCTCGGTGAGCCCGGACCCCATGGTGCGGATGATGCGCCAGCCGCCCATGTAGGTGCCGAGCGCGATGGCGACCGCGCACACCGCGATGACCCAGAACTCGGGGCCGGAGCCCGCCGCCTGGAAGCCGCCCGCGATGAGCGTGAGGGTGATGATGCCCATGGTCTTCTGCGCGTCGTTGGTGCCGTGCGCGAGGGCCACGAGGGACGACGTGAAGATCTGGCCGTAGCGGAAGCCGCCGCGCTCGTTGGGGCCGCTCGAGCGACGCGTGATCGAGTAGGCGAGCTTCGTGGTCGCGTAGGCGATGAGCCCCGCGATGAGGGGGGCGAGGAGCGCCGGGAGGATGACCTTCGACAGCACCACGCCGAAGTCGACCGAGCCGAGGCCCGCACCCACGACGGCCGCGCCGATGAGGCCGCCGAACAGCGCGTGGCTGGAGCTCGACGGCAGGCCGCGGAGCCACGTGACGAGGTTCCAGACGATGGCGCCCATGAGCCCCGCGAAGATCATGGCGGGGGTGATCTGCACGCCGCCGTCGCCCTCGCGGATGATGCCGCCGGAGACGGTCTTCGCGACCTCGGTGCTGAGGAACGCGCCGACGAGGTTCAGCACCGCGGCGATCGCGACCGCCACGCGGGGCTTCAGCGCGCCCGTGGCGATGGGGGTCGCCATCGCGTTGGCCGTGTCGTGGAAGCCGTTGGTGAAGTCGAAGAACAGCGCCAGGACGATGACCAGGACGACGATGAGGGTGAGATCCACTACCGGATCCCTCGAGCGGATATCACAGTCGTCGATCCTAACGGCCTGCATGCGCACAGCTCGAACGGGTGACGGGCGGATGGCGGCCGGGTGTACGTCCGGCGACGGGTCGGGGGTTCAGATGTGCGGTACGAAGTCGCGCCACGCGACGCGGCGGTCGGCGTGCGGGTCGTGCTCGACGCGGTCGACCACGTCGAACACGAGGGTCGCCCGCCGACGGGGTCCGCGGTCGCGGATGCCGCCCGGGCGGACGCGGGGCGGGCGGGATCCGGACGCCGTGCCGGCCGGCTGACGCTCCCCCGGCGCTCCCGTGCCCGCCGCGGGGGCGTCATCGTCCGCGAGGTCGCGGAGCGCGTCCTCGTCGTCGCCGACGTAGGCGGGCCACGACTCGTCGACCGTGCCGTCCTGCGCGAAGCGGAGCCAGGCGATGCGCATCCGCTCGCCGGCCGCGACGAACGCGCGCCGACCGCCGAGGAGGGTCATGCCCCGGCCGAGCAGGGAGTCCATCCGGTCGAACAGCGCGAAGAGCTCGAGGCCGTGAGTGGCGTCGAGGCCCATGAGGCGGACGAGGCGCGGGGCGATGTCGAAGCGGTAGAAGTGCACGGGCGCGTAGCGGGCGTGGCGCTCGGCGACCTTGACCGACGGGTACCAGAAGGCGTAGTCGCCGCCGAAGTCGAGGGCCGCCCGGCGCTTCGGCAGGCCCGGGTACAGCGCCGCCAGCTCCTCTCGGTGCTCCTCGTCGGTCTTCGCGAACACGGCCTCGATGCGCGCGGGGGTGGTGGCGAGGATGTCGAGGCGCCCCGTGAACAGCGACCCCTCGCGCTCGTTCGTGCCGATGATGAGCGGCACGCGCGCCGCCCGCCCGTGCTTGAACGCATCGAGGGGCCGCTCGGGCAGCACGTCGCCGTCGATGACGGGGCTGAAGGTGATGGTGCCCGGATCCAGGTCGGGCGTCCGGACCATGAGCTCGTTCGCCGCGGCCGCGAGGGTCGAGGAGCTCGCGGCGGTGAGGAGGCGCACCGCCTCCGCGTCGTCGGGGGCGCGGCCCGCGCGGTCGGCCAGGAGCTGGACGAAGCGCTCCGCCCACCGCGCCGTCTGCTCCGCCGGGTAGATGGCGTTGGTGGGCGAGCTCTGCGCGATGGCGCGCGCGAACAGGCCGTGCGCCGCGGGCACGGCCATGAGCGTGGTGACGGCGTTGCCGCCCGCGGACTCGCCGAAGACCGTGACGTTGTCGGGGTCGCCGCCGAAGGCCCGGATGTTCTCGCGCACCCAGCGGAGCGCCTGCACCTGGTCCCGCAGGCCGAGGTTCGCCTCGAGCGGCCGCTCCGGCGTCGAGTAGCGGCTGAAGTCGAGGTAGCCGAGGGCGCCGAGCCGGTAGTTGAAGCTCACGTAGACGATGCCGCCCTGGCGCACCAGGCCCTCGCCCTGCACGGGGTCCTCGCGCGAGGACCCGACGACGTACGCGCCGCCGTGGATGAACACCATGACGGGCCGCAGCTGCGACTCGCGGTTCACGCGCGCGGCGTCCGGCGAGAGCCCGGACGGCGCGACGACGTTGACGGTGAGGCAGTCCTCCCCCATCGGCGTCCCCTGCGGCGCCCCCATGAAGGCGCCGGCGCTGACCTGCGGGGCGACCTTGCCGAAGTGCTGCGCGAAGCGCGCGCCCTCCCAGGGGACGACGGGCTGCGGCGCGCGGAACCGCAGGTCGCCGCGCGGAGGGGCCGCGTAGGGGATGCCGCGCCAGGCCTCGATGCCCCGCTCGCGCACCCCGCGGACCGTGCCGCCCGTGACGTCCACGTCGAGCTCCGACGGGTCGTACGCCGGGGTGGGCGGCGCGGGGTCGGGGGTCACCCGACGATTCTACGAGCCGGGCTCAGGCTCCCGGGACGGGGGTCGCGAGCAGCCGCTCCAGCGCCCGCTGCGCCCGCCAGAGCGCCGACTCGGTGCGCAGGCGCTCCGCCTCGTGCAGCACGCCGAGCGCGAAGGAGTCCTCGCCGCGGGCCGCCAGCCGGCGCGCCTCCTCGCGGAGGACGCGCTGCATGGCGAGGCCGTCGCGGTGCTCGCCCAGCTCGTCGTGCACCTCCTCCGCCGCGGTCGCGAGCCGCATCGTCTTCCGCCCGAGGACGGGGACCGTGCGGCCGCTGACCTCCTCGGCCGCGTACCGCAGCCGCTTGGCGGCCTTGCGGACCTCGTGCAGTGCGTCGACGCGCGCCGCCTCGCCGGCGGCCTCCTGGGCGACGGCGCTCCGGCGCCCGACCCGCTCCGCGTCGCGGCGGAGCGCGGCGTGGAGGGCGGGTCCCGCGGGGGCGGACGCGTCGTGCGTGAGCGGCGGATCCGCCACCAGGGCGTCGAGGGACTCCAGCAGTGCCACGTAGCGCGCCGAGGACAGCGACCGGACGACGCGCTCGCGGGCGCGGTGGTAGCGCTCGTCGAGGACGTCGTGGAGGGCGTCGCCCACGTGGTCCGGCACCGTCTCCGCGTCGTGCTCGACCACCGACCACACGACGCGGTCGCGCAGCACCTCCATGTCGCGCGCGTCGCCGAGCACGGCGCCGAGCGCGGTGAGCTCGGCCCGGACGGGTGCGGTGGCGGCGGGGTCGATGACGTCCTGATGGGTGCGGAGGGCGCTGCGGAGGCGGCGGACGGCGACGCGCATCCGGTGCACCGAGTCGTGCTCGTCGGCGCGCACGTGCGGGTCGGCGGCGACGAGGTCGCGCACACCGCGGGCGAGGATGGCGCGTGCGACGTCGGCGGCGGGGCTGTCCTTCCGGAGGGTCGCGGGATCCGGCAGGGCGGGGCCCGCGGGCGCCTGCCGGCCGAGCGCGTCGGCGCCGAGCGCGCGGGCGAGCTTCGAGGCGCTGTCGGAGGGCCGCGCCCCGGCGTCGAGGACGTGCTGCTCGATCAGGTCGAGGAGCGCCGTGCGGCGCTTCCGCCCGGCGGGGGCGTCGGGCAGCAGCTCCACCTCCCACTCGTGCCAGGCGCGCACGGTGCCGCCGCGGACGTCAGAGCCGGTGACGCGGTCGTCGGCGAACTCGGCGACCGCCCGTCCGTCCTCGTCGTGCAGCGTGACGATGGTGCGCACCGTCTCCAGGCGTGCGAGGGGCGTGAGCTCCCGGCCGCGCACGTGCACCGCGACGGCGTCGAGCACCGCGGGCGGGACCGCGCCGTCGCCGCCGTGCCCTTCGCCCTCGCCGTCGCCGTCGTCGAGCGGCCAGCCGAGCTCCGTACGGCCCTCGGCCCCGTCGGCGGGGAGCTTCACGTGCCAGCCCGCGTCGTGCCCGCCCTCGCGGCGGCGGAGGATCATGCGGCAGTCGGCGAGCGCGTGGTCCGCCGTGTCCAGGTAGACGGCGACGAGCGTGACGGCCTCCGCGGGCCGCGCCTCGGCGATGCCCGGGATGCCGACGAAGCCGGGGACGGGCACCCCCTCGGGGACGTCGTACTTGCGCTCGATCTCGACCGACTCCGTGTGCACCATCCTCCCTGTGTACCGCACCCGGCGGGGCGCGACCAGCCGCGGAGGGGCGCGGGCGCGACGGCGCCCCGGGCGTGGGTCAGACTGGCAGGCATGCCCGTCCGCCCGACCGCCGCCGCGAGGCGGGCCGCCGACCT
>NZ_JAVCVL010000099.1:0-9556 GCF_032917815.1 Clavibacter sp. MX14-G9D
CGGTCAGGCCGTCGCCGCGGCCGCCCCGCCGGTGCCCACGGCGGCGCCGCCGCCTGCGCCCGCGGAGCGCGTCGACGCGTCCTCCCCTCGGCGGAGCAGCGACAGGTGCTCGACCCGGTGCGCAGCCCGTCGGAGGGCGTCGCCCGCAGTGCCCAGGGCCGGCCGCCAGGCGACCGGCCCGCGGAGCCGCAGGAGGTCGACGGCGTCGCGCGTCCGGTCGATCACCGAGAGCGGCACCGCGGCGAGCGCGTTGCCCGGCGGACGCCGCGACACGACGGGATGCGCGCGCGTCGGCGCGGTCCGGCGCACCACCTCCCACGCGATGCCGAGCAGGCGGAGGTCGCGCACCCGCACCCGCTCCTGCAGGCGCGGGAACAGCTCGTCCTCCTCGTCGCGCACGTCCTCCCGCAGCACCTCGACGAGCCGGTCGAGCAGCGGTGCGCGTCCGGGATCTCCGGACGGCAGGGTCTCCAGCGTCGTGACGATCTCGTTCACCTCCTGGTGCTCGCGCTCGACCTCGAGGGTCAGCTCCTGCCCGTCGTCGAGGACCCGGCGCATGAGCGGCCACAGGACGGACTCCTCGGCGAAGGCGTGCGGGAAGACGAGGCGGTGGATGCGCATCAGCACGAGCGCCTCGTGGTCGCCCTCCGCGCCGCGCAGCTCACGGAGCAGCGCGTCGAGCTGCACGTGGTCGCTCCTCTGGCGGGCGAGGACGCTGAGCGCGCCCCCCAGCTCGCGGGTGGTCTGGTCGGCGACGGACCTCATGCTCATCTCCTCGGGGTCGTGGTGCGGGCGGCGCCCCGCGCGGATCGCGCGGGCAGGGTGCGGGATGCGGCGACCGCGGCCGCGAGGGCGGCGACGCCCAGGGCGATCCCGCGCCGGTGCTCCTGCACCGGCAGGTAGTAGGAGCGGCGCCGCACCCAGCCCTCGTGCGGGCCGCGCTCCCCCGGCCGCGGTGCCGGCTGGTGCAGGCCGCTGTCGCCGGGCGGGCGGGCGGGCCGTCGGGACCGCTGCGACCACAGCATCCAGCGCTCCATGACGAGGTCCGTGAGCCGCGGGGCCACGGCTCCCGCGACGGCCCCGAGCCGGGCCTGCAGGCCGATGTGCAGGTCGCGCGTGGGGTGCTCCGCTGCCCACAGGGCGGCCTCCGCGACGGCCTCGGGCGGGTAGATCATGCCGCGGTGCGCAGGTCGGCGCTCCGCGTGGCTCTGCGCGTGGAGGTCGTAGGGCGTGTCGATGCGGCCGGGGTGCAGGAGCGTCACGCTGATGGGCAGGCCCTGCGCCTCCAGGTCCATGCGGAGCCCGTCGGTCCAGCCGTGCACGGCGTGCTTGACGCTGGAGTACGTGGACTGGAGCGGTGCGGCCCGGTCGCCGAACACGCTCCCCACGGTGATGATCGCGCCGCCGTAGCCCCTGCGCGACCGCAGGTGCGCGACGGCCGCCAGCGAGCCGTGGACGACGCCCCAGTAGTCGGTGTCCATCTGCCGGCGCATGTCCTCGAGCGGCACCCGGTCGGCGAGCCCGAACACGGAGACGCCCGCGTCGTTGATCCACGTGTCGAAGCGATGGTGCTCGGCGAGCGCCGTCGCGGCGATGCGCTCGACGTCCGCCGGGTCGCCCACGTCGGCCACGACCGCGGTCGCGCGGCCGCCGTCGGCGACGATGCCCGCCACCGCCTCGTCCAGCGCCGCGCCGTCCCGCGCCGCCAGCACGACCGCGGCTCCGCGGGCCGCCGCCATGCGCGCGGTCACGAGACCGATCCCGCTCGAGGCGCCCGTGATCACCACGACCTGGTCCTCGAGCGGCAGCAGCGGCGGGCGCCTCCCCCGCGTCCAGAGCGACGCGAGCGGCGCGCCCACGGGCGACGACGACCCGCGGTCCGCGGTCGTCCCGGTCTCCTGGCTGTCCGTCATGGCGCCATCCAACGCGCGGGCTCCCCGCGCGTCCCGGGGCTTGCACTCCTGCCGCGATCCGTGGCAGCGGATCCGTGCACCCCTGTCAACCCCCCAGCCGATGCCGCGGTCCCCGGGTCGGATGGGACGCGAAGGCACCGAGACCAGAGGAGCAGGAATGACACAGCCCGAGCAGCAGCAGGACGTCCCCGGCACCGAGGGCGACCTCACCCCGCAGGCCGACCACGGCGAGGGGACCTACCGCGGTTCCGGCCGACTGGCGGGCAAGGCCGCCGTCATCACCGGGGCCGACAGCGGCATCGGCAAGGCCGTCGCGCTGGCGTACGCCCGCGAGGGCGCCGACGTCCTCATCCACCACCTGTCCGCACAGGAGGACGAGGACGCGGCCGACACCCGGCGCCTGGTCGAGGAGGCGGGCCGCACCGCGGTCGTCGTGCGCGGCGACCTGCAGGACCCGGCGCACTGCCGCGCCGTCATCGCGCAGGCGGTGGAGGCGTTCGGCCGCGTGGACGTCCTCGTCAGCAACGCCGCGTTCCAGATGTCGCGCGACTCGATCGTCGACACCCCCGACGAGGAGTGGGACCGCACGGTCGCGACGAACCTCAGCGCCTTCTTCCACCTGACGAAGGCCGCCGTGCCCCACATGCGGCCCGGCTCCTCCATCATCGGCACCACGTCCGTGAACTCCGACTCCCCGCCGCCGTCGCTCCTCGCGTACAGCGCGACCAAGGCCGGCATCGCGAACATGGTGGGCGCCCTGTCGCAGATGCTCGCGGGTCAGGGGATCCGCGCGAACAGCGTCGCGCCCGGGCCCATCTGGACGCCGCTGATCCCCTCCACCATGCCGGCGGAGGACGTCGCGTCCTTCGGCCAGCAGGTGCCGATCGGGCGCCCCGGTCAGCCGGCCGAGGTCGCGCCCGTGTTCGTGATGCTGGCGAGCGACGAGGCGAGCTACGTCTCCGGAGCGCGCGTGCCCGTGACGGGAGGCGTGCCGATCCTCTGACGGGCGGTCCGGACCCGCGAGGGGACCCCGGACATGCGAGAAGGCCCCCGGGGGAACCGGGGGCCTTCTCTGCTGGTGCGCGAGGGGGGACTTGAACCCCCACGTCCTCACGGACACACGGACCTGAACCGTGCGCGTCTACCAATTCCGCCACTCGCGCCAACCGGAAGACATTATCACGACCGGGGCCCGTCCTCGCGACGCCCCGCGGTCGCGACGGGCGGCGCGGTGCCCGCCGGGGCGCGTCCGGGGCGGGCGATCCGCACCCGTCCTCGGGCCGGTGTCCAGGGCCCGGTCGCCCGAGTTGGCTACGATCTGTCTATTCATCCGCGGAAGGACCGCGCGAGGACGGATCACACGTGGGAATCCTGGACAACTTCGAGAAGGGCCTCGAGCGCGCCGTCAACGGCGCCTTCGTGAAGACCTTCAAGTCCGGCCTGCAGCCCGTGGAGATCGTCGCGCAGCTGCGGCGCGAGCTCGACACGCACGCCGCCATCGTCGACCGCGACCTCATCCTCGTCCCGAACTCGTTCACCCTCCGCGTCTCCCGCGCCGACCACGAGCGCATGGAGTCCATCGGCTCGACGCTCACCGACGAGCTGCGCCAGGCCGTCGAGCGCCACGCCTCCACCCAGGGCTACCAGTTCGCGGGCGTCGTGCAGGTCGCCTTCCGCCGGGACGACCAGCTCTCGGAGGGCGTGCTCGAGATCGACACCCGCACCGTCGAGGGCAGCGTCACGTGGACGCCCGTCGTCGACGTCGCCGGCGTCCGCCACCCCCTCGCGGTCGGCCGGACGGTCATCGGGCGCGGCAGCGACGCGGACATCACGGTCGACGACCCGGGCACCTCGCGCCGCCACGTCGAGATCGCGTGGGACGGGAGCCGTGCCCAGGTGCGCGACCTCGGCTCCACGAACGGCTCCGAGCTGAACGGCGCGCCGGTCACGAAGGCGCCCCTCCCGCCGGAGTCCGTCATCCGCATCGGCCGCACCGCCATCACCTTCCGCGTCGTGCCCCAGGCGGCCGAGGAGCGCGGGCGCGACGCCGGCCGTCCCCGCCGGGACGACGGGTTCTGGGGAGCGTCATGACCGAGCTGACCCTCCTCGTCCTCCGCCTCGCGTTCCTCGCGGTGCTGTGGCTCTTCGTCTTCGGGATCGTGTACGCCCTCCGCTCCGACCTGTTCGGCCAACGCGTGCGGAAGCTCCGCGAGGAGTCGGGCCCGGCGGGCGGATCCCCGTTCCCGCAGTCCCCGTACGCGGCGTCCGCGGCCGCCGCGCCTCCCCGCGCGGCGCAGCCCGCGCAGCCCGCGCAGCAGCCTCCGCCCATCTCGACCATGCCGTCCGGCGCCAACTCGGGTGCCGTCCCGTCGCGCGCGAAGGCCACCACGTCCACCGCGCGCCACCTGGTCATCACCTCGGGCGCGAAGGCGGGCACCGAGATCCCCCTCGGCACGGAGCCGCTCACCATCGGGCGCTCGAGCGAGTCGGGGCTCATGATCCGGGACGACTACACGTCCACCCACCACGCGCGCCTGCTGCTCTGGAACGACGAGTGGATGATCCAGGACCTCGACTCGACCAACGGCACCTTCCTCGACGGCAAGCGCGTGAGCGTGCCGACGCAGGTGCCGCTCGACACGCCGATCCGCATCGGCGCGACCAGCTTCGAGCTCAGGCGGTAGCGGCGTGGCGACAGTGACGCAGGCCGCTGCCGTCTCCCACGTGGGCAAGGTCCGGTCGAACAACCAGGACTCGGGCTACGCGGGGCGGAACCTCTTCGTCGTCGCCGACGGGATGGGCGGGCACGCGGGCGGCGACGTCGCCTCCGCGGTGGCCCTCACCCGCATCGTCGAGGCCGACAAGGCCTACGCCTCCGCGCACGACGCGGAGTTCGCCCTCCAGGCGGGCCTCGTCGCGGCCAACCAGCTCCTCGCCGAGACCGTGTTCGAGCACTCCGAGCTCACGGGCATGGGCACCACCGTCAGCGCGCTCGCGCGCGTCGACCGCCATGTCGCGATCGCCCACATCGGCGACTCGCGCATCTACCTCTTCCGCCGCGGCGAGCTCAGCCAGGTGTCCGCCGACCACACCTTCGTGCAGCGCCTCGTCGACAGCGGGCGCATCACCCCCGAGGAGGCGCTGGTCCACCCGCGCCGCTCGGTCCTCATGCGCGTGCTCGGCGACGTCGACGCGGCTCCGGAGGTCGACACCCAGGTCCTCGACACGCACACGGGCGACCGGTGGCTCCTCTGCTCCGACGGCCTCAGCAGCTACGTCACCGAGGAGCGGATCACCGAGATCCTCGCGGCCGCGGGCACGCCCGAGACCGTCGCCGACGCGCTGGTGAAGGAGTCGCTCGACCACGGCGCCCCCGACAACGTCACCGTCGTGGTGGTCGACGTCCTCGACGAGGACGACGACGCCGCCGCGTCCCGCCCCGATCCCGTGCCCGTGCTCGTCGGATCCGCGTCGCAGCCCCTCGCGTTCGGCGACGAGCCGTCGAAGCGCGCCGTGCGCATCCCCTCGCTCCTCCTGCACCCGCTGCGCGCCACCACGGCCGCTCGCGACGCGCAGTTCGAGCCCGAGTCGGACCAGTACCTCGAGGCCCTCATCGCCGAGGACCGGCGCCGGGCGCTCCGGCGCCGGGTCACGTGGCTCGTCGGCGTCGCGCTGATCCTCGCAGGCCTCGTGCTGGCCTGCGTCCTCGGCTACCGCTGGACCCAGTCGCGCTACTACGTGGGCGAGGCCGACGGCACGGTCGCGGTCTACAACGGCGTGCAGCAGACCATCGGCCCGATCGAGCTCTCCCACGTCTACGCCCGCACCGAGGTGCGGGTCGACGACCTCCAGCCGTTCTACCGCCAGCAGGTCGAGCAGACCATCAACGCCGACTCGCTCGCGGGCGCGCAGGAGATCGTCAACCGGCTGCAGGAGGCCGCGGGTGGCTAGGGCCGGCGTGGCGGACGCGCCCGCGCGCGGCCGCGAGCGCGCCGCCAAGGTCCCGCGCATCCGGGTGCCGCGCCGCCTCCGCAACCTCGAGCTCGCGCTGGTCGTGCTGGCGTCCGTCATCAACGGCGGCGCCCTCTATCTCGTGCAGCTCGGCGCGCTCGGCGCCTTCGACCAGAGCTTCTTCCTGCCCGCCACGGGCCTCGCGGTGCTCGTCCTCGGAATGCACGTGGCCCTGCGCTGGCTCGCGCCGGATGCGGATCCGTTCATCCTGCCCATCGCGACGGTGCTCAACGGCCTCGGCCTCGCGGCCATCTACCGCCTCGACCTCGCGGGCGGCTACTCCGGCTGGGAGAGCGTGGCCGTGCGCCAGATCGTCTGGTCCGGCCTCGCGATCGTGTGCGCGCTCGCGGTCATCGTGCTGCTGAAGAACCACCGCGTCCTGCAGCGCTACCGCTACATCGCCATGTTCACGGGCCTCGTGCTGCTGCTCCTGCCGATGCTCCCGGTCATCGGCCAGAACATCAACGGCGCCCGCGTGTGGATCCACATCGGCGGGTTCTCGTTCCAGCCCGGAGAGATCGCGAAGATCTGCCTCGCCGTCTTCTTCGCCGGCTACCTCGTCACCGCGCGCGACAGCCTCTCGATGGTGGGCGTCAAGGTGCTCGGGATGCGGTTCCCGCGCATCCGCGACCTCGGTCCGATCCTCCTGGTGTGGGCGGTCTCGATGAGCGTCCTCGTCTTCCAGCGCGACCTCGGCACGTCGCTGCTCTACTTCGGCCTCTTCATCGTCATGACGTACGTCAGCACCGGACGCATCGGCTGGGTCGTGCTCGGCGCCGTGCTCTTCCTCGGCGGCGCGTACGGCGCGAGCACGCTCGGCTACGTCGGGGGCCGCGTCGACGCGTGGCTGAACCCGTTCGACCCGGCCGTCTACGACGCGCAGGGCGGCAGCTACCAGCTGGTCACGGGCCTGTTCGGCATGGCCGACGGCGGCCTGTTCGGGCAGGGGCTCGGCAGCGGCAGCCCCCAGCTCACGCCGCTCGCCAACAGCGACTTCATCCTCGCGAGCCTCGGCGAGGAGCTGGGCCTCACGGGCGTCTTCGCGATCCTCGCCCTCTACCTCCTGCTCGTCTCGCGCGGCTTCCGCATCGGGTTCGCCGGCCAGGACGACTTCGGCAAGCTGCTCGGCATCGGCCTGTCGTTCGTCATCGCGCTGCAGGTCTTCATCGTCATCGGCGGCGTCACGCGGGTCATCCCGCTCACGGGCCTCACCACGCCGTTCATGGCGGCGGGCGGGTCGTCGCTGCTCGCCAACTGGATCATCGCGGCGCTGCTGCTGCGCCTGTCCGACACCGTCCGCAACCAGCCCCGATTGGTGGTCGAGTCGTGAACCGCGAGCTGAAGCGCGTCTCCGTGTTCGTCCTGGCCATGTTCGTGGCCCTCTTCGTCGCGGCGTCGATCATCCAGGTGGTCTCGGCGCCCGCCCTGCAGGCGGATCCCCGGAACTCCCGCACCATCCTCGCCAGCTACTCCGCGGAGCGCGGCGCCATCCTCGTCGACGGCACCCCCATCGCCTCGTCGGTCCCGGTGGACGACCAGTACGAGTTCCTCCGCACGTACGCGCAGCCCGACCTCTACAGCGCGGTCACCGGGTACTACACGCTCGGCCAGGGCTCCACGGGCATCGAGGCCTCGATGAACGACGTCCTGAGCGGCACGAGCGGCACGCAGTTCTTCGACAGCCTCACCCGCACGTTCACGGGCCAGTCCCCGAAGGGCGCGTCGGTCGAGCTCACCCTCGACCCGGTGGTGCAGCAGGCGGCCTACGACGCGCTGGGCGGGTTGCAGGGATCCGTCGTCGCCATCGAGCCCTCCACCGGCCGCATCCTCGCGATGGTCTCCACCCCCGGGTACGACCCGAACGCGCTCGCGTCGCACGACCGGGACGCCGTGAAGCAGAGCTACGCGTCGCTGCTGGCCGACCCCGCGGATCCCCTCATCGACCGGGCGGTCGACAGCCTCAACCCGCCCGGGTCGACGTTCAAGCTGGTCGTGACCGCGGCCGCGATCGAGTCCGGCGAGTACACGCCCGACTCCCTGCTCCCCAACCCGGCCACGTTCACGCTGCCGGGCACCGGCACGGTCATCACCAACGCGGGCGAGGGCGCCTGCGGCAGCGAGCCGGAGGTGAGCCTCGCGACCGCGCTGCGCCTCAGCTGCAACATCCCGTTCGCGCAGCTCGGCATCGCGCTCGGATCGGAGCGGATCGCCGACATGGCCGACGCGTTCGGCTACGGGCGGTCGATCGAGGTCCCCATGGCCAGCGCGAAGAGCGTCTTCTCCCCCGACCTCGACGACGCGCAGACCGCGCAGTCGGCCTTCGGCCAGCTCGACGTCCGCGCCACGCCGCTCCAGACCGCCATGGTCACCGCGGGCATCGCGAACGGCGGCGACGTCATGCAGCCGAGCGTCGTCGACAGCGTCCTCAACCCCGACCTCAGCGAGCTCTCCGGCTTCATCCCCCGCCGCTTCGCCGATCCGATCTCGAAGGAGACCGCCGACACGATGACCCGGATGATGATCGACAACGTCGAGAGCGGCGTCGCCACGAATGCGAGAATCGGGGGCGTCGACGTGGCCGGCAAGACGGGCACCGCCCAGAACGGCGCGGACGACCCCTACACGCTGTGGTTCACCGGCTTCGCACCGGCGGAGTCGCCGCAGGTGGCGGTCGCGGTCCTGGTGGAGGACGGCGGCGGACGAGGACGATCGGGCTCGGGGAACACCCTCGCCGCGCCGGTGGCGAAGAGAGTGATTGAGGCGGTGCTGGACAGATGAGACCCACGAGCGGACTGACCTTCGGAGGGCGTTACCAGCTGGGCGATCGCATCGCCATCGGCGGCATGGGCGAGGTGTGGGAGGCCACCGACCTCGTCATCGGGCGCAAGGTCGCCATCAAGATCCTCAAGGACGAGTACCTCGGCGACCCCGGCTTCCTCGAGCGCTTCCGCGCCGAGGCCCGGCACGCCGCGCTCGTGAACCACGAGGGCATCGCGAACGTCTTCGACTACGGCGAGGAGGACGGCAGCGCGTTCCTCGTGATGGAGCTGGTCCCCGGGGAGGCCCTCTCGACCATCCTCGAGCGGGAGCGCGTGCTCTCCACCGACAAGGTCCTCGACATCATCGCCCAGACCGCGCTGGCGCTCCACGCGGCCCATCAGGCCGGTCTCGTGCACCGCGACATCAAGCCGGGGAACCTGCTCATCACGCCCGACGGCCGGGTGAAGATCACCGACTTCGGCATCGCGCGCATCGCCGACCAGGTGCCGCTCACCGCCACGGGCCAGGTCATGGGCACCGTGCAGTACCTGTCCCCCGAGCAGGCGAGCGGGCACCCCGCCTCGCCGTCGACGGACGTCTACTCGATGGGCATCGTCGCGTACGAGTGCCTGGCCGGGCGCCGTCCCTTCACGGGCGAGTCGCAGGTCGCCATCGCGATGGCGCAGATCAACGAGCAGCCGCCCGAGCTCCCGGTCACCGTGGCGGAGCCCGTCCGCAACCTCGTCATGTCCTGCATCGCGAAGAAGCCGGCCGACCGTCCGCAGAGCGCCGCGCACCTCGCGCGCGCCGCGCAGGCGCTCCGCCGCGGCGACGTGGCCACCGCCACCATCGCGGTCGCGGCCGTCGCCGGC